>JAJQAY010000027.1 GCA_021203515.1 Bacteroides sp.
ATAAAGATACAACCTTTATTTGAATTATGCAAGATTAAAACAGGCAATTCCGATATTTAATATTTAATACTTAATACTTAAAATGACTCCTCCTATTATCCTTACCATTGCCGGCTCCGACTGTTCCGGCGGCGCAGGCATCCAAGCGGATATAAAGACCATTTCAGCCCTGAACGGCTATGCAGCTTCCGTCATCACAGCCGTCACCGCACAAAATACGCTAGGCGTACAAGCCGTATTCCCTATTCCTGCCGACATTGTCCGCATACAGATAACCTCCGTCATGGACGACCTGCAACCCGATGCAATTAAAATAGGTATGGTGCACGATGCTTCCATCGTATCCGTCATTGCCGAATGCCTGCGAAAATACCATCCCCGGTTTGTTGTCTACGACCCCGTGATGGTTTCCACCAGCGGACGGCAACTGATGGCGGAAGACACCGTCAATGCTATTTGCGAGCAACTTTTTCCCCTCTGCACCCTGATAACACCGAACCTGAACGAAGCAACCTTATTATCGGGACACGAAATCACGAGCGTGGAAGACATGCAGCAAGCCGCCTGCGAACTGAGCGACCGCCATCATACCTCCGTCCTGATTAAGGGCGGACATCTGCCCGGCAACGAGATGTGTGATGTGCTCTACGACGGACATATCCATCTATTCAAGCAGGCTAAGATAGAGAGCCGTAACCTTCATGGCACAGGATGCACGCTCTCTTCCGCCATCGCCACTTTCCTTGCCCGAGGATGCAGCCTCGAAAATGCTGTCCATCGAGCCAAGAATTACACAAGCACTGCCATCAGCCGCGGAAAAGAACTGCAAATCGGTCATGGGAACGGACCTTTGGCACACTTTCCCTATAGCTAAGATAATTCGTCCCACGGCTCTATAAATCAGAGCCTTGCATTTACCGATTTTTTTTCTCAGGATGTAAAAGCATTTACCTCGTAGTGTAACGCCTTTTACCTCGTAGTGTAACGCCCTTTACCTCGTAGTGTAAATGGAGTTACCACGAGGGGTAAATGGAGTTCCCCTCAGGAGAAAACGGAGTTCACCCCTGAGATAACGGACGTTTCCCCCTGAAGGAACCGTAATCCGGATTGTATCTCTTGAATTTATCTACCGGAGGCAACCGCGACTTTGCCGCATCATCCTAAAACAGACAGCAATAAATGACATTAGATTATGGCTGTCCGGAGATACGCTTTCAGTCGGTTCAGACCGTCAATCAGCACCTGCCTGGGACAAGCAATATTGACACGTATAAATCCTTCACTGGCTTCTCCGTACATGCTTCCTTCATTTACCCAAATCCTCTCTTTCTCCAATAAGGTAGCCACAATCTCTTTCGAGGACTTTCCTAATATCTTACAATCTATCCACACCAGATAAGTGCCTTCCAGCACCACCACCGGGAATTGCGGAAGATGCTCGGCGAAATACGCTTTCAGGTAATTGTAATTCACGGACAAATAGTGTTTCAGTTTTTCCAACCATTCTTCTCCCTCGTCATAAGCAGCTATCAAAGCTGCCACTCCAAACGGATTTACGTCACAAACTTCATTGACATTGATGGCCTTGTCTATTTTCATACGCAGCGTTTCATCGGCCGAAATGATATTTGCTATCTGCAATCCTGCCAAGTTGAATGCCTTGCTTGGTGAAATGCAGGTTACGGAGTTCATCAGAAAATCCTTTGAAATGGAAGCGAAAGGAGTATAAGCATGGCCCGGCAATACCAGTTCGCAATGGATTTCATCTGTAACGACCAATACATTGTTCCGGCAGCAGATTTCACCCATGCGCATCAGCTCTTGTCGTGTCCAGACTCTTCCTGCCGGATTATACGGATTGCACAATAACATCAGTTTCACTCTGGGGTCCGAAGTTCTTTCTTCCAGACCTTCAAAATCAATCCGATACGTTTCATTCCTGTAAACAAGGGGCGCGGCTATCACATCGCAACCATTGTTGCGAATAGAAGAAAAGAAACAATTATAAACCGGTGTCTGCACCGGCACCCTGTCGTCCGGGACGGTCAGAGCCTTGATTATGGCGGAAAGGGCCGGAACTACGCCCGAGGTATAGATAATCCAATCCTTTTTTATCTGCCAGCCGTGTCGCCGGGAGAACCAGTTTATAACAGCTTCATAATAAGCAGCAGGCACTTTTGTGTAGCCGAAAATACCATGTTCCACCCGCTTGTGCAACGCTTCCACCACTGCGGGAGCCGTACGGAAATCCATATCGGCTACCCACATGGGAAGGACATCGTCTTCGTGGGCCGTATCCCATTTATAGGAATTGGTTTCACGCCGGGGAACTATTCCATCGAAATTGTATTTCATGCGCTAAAGCAAGTCAGGTTATCCCACAAATGCAGCTCACAGTCGGCCGGAGCCTTGACGTTTTCGTCGATAATGATTTCACCGAAACTTTCAGCGGTAATGCTTCCGGTACGCGGATTTTTCACACTATGTATGGGGCCGTTGATGGCGGCCTGCACGCCGGCGTATTCAAAGGCCAAGTCGCAATCATCGGCCATCGCACAATTCTCCATCACCAAGTCGCGGGCGTAGCAAAGGGGCTGAGTGCCTGAAATCTTGCAGTTCACCAGACGCAGGTTGTGGGAATGCCAACCCAGGTATTCACCGCTCAGTTCGGAGTCATACACCGTTACGTTTTCAGTGTTCCAAAAGGCATCCTTCGAGTTGATAACCGCATTGCGTATTTCTACGTTCTTGCAGTATTGGAAGGAGTAATTCCCATTCTGGCTGTAGTTCTCGATGCGGATATTCTCGCCGTGCATGAACAGGTAATCGGCTTTGTCTATCTGCACATTTTTCAATACCACGTTACGGCAATGCCACAGGGTTTCCAGCGCATTGGGCAGTTGTACGTTCTCCAACTTTATCCCATCCATTTCACGGAACATCTTCGGAGCTTCTACCACCGTGTCCGTCATTTGCAGGTTCTGCGAATACCACAGGGCGGCGCGTGCTCCCTCTGTAAAGAAGCAATTGTTTATGATAAAGCCGTTGTTATGCCAGAAAGGGTATTTGCCTTCGAAGCGACAGTTCACCGCAATCAGGTTGCAGCATTCCTTCAAGGCCGATTCACCGGCATGAATGGTTACATTTTCCAGTTGCAAGTCGTGTGTTGCAAATAAAGGGCGTTCGCCTTCGTGCTCTTTGTTCTTTATTAATTCCATTGATTTGATTGATTTAATTATTTGATTATTCATTTTATAAAGGTTACAGTTACACTGCCCGAGCCGAGGGCGGATGCCAGTCCGGAAGGATTGTCCACACGTCCCAGGCGTGTATAGCTATAGGACGTTGAGAAAGTCTCATAAAAGAGTACCACGCACGAAGAGCCGTAAAGCATCAGGTCTCCAGTCCGGATAGTGCCGGGATTGGACGATGCCGTCGGCAGGCTTTCTTGCAAATAGTGATACTTTTCATTACCGTTCATTTCCGACATATTCACTGTCATAGGCAACAGCGCCTTGAATGCCGTCGCTGTGGCATTATCTTCCAACGTTACATGGAACGAGGTGGAGCCTATGCTTATTTTCAGATTATTACTCATGGGATTATTGTCGTTTGGATTATTATCCGGTTCATCAGGATTATCATTGCCACCCGGTTCATCGGGATTGACGGGAGGAACAGGCTGTTCCGTATCCGGTGGAGTTGGAACAGGGACATCGGTACTGCACGCAGTGAAAACTACTGATAATGCCAGTGCCATCAAAATAGTCATTAAATAATATTTCATATCTTCATCCGTTTTAATGATTAATTATCAATCATGATACGATTTCCAGTTTTACTTGTTTGCGGAACTGTTTGGCCCGAATTCTCAATGCGACGAACACAACACTTATCACCAGAAACAACAGCGAGCCGAACACGGAATAGCGTGTACCTGAATAAGTGATGAACAGTCCACAGACTGCCGCACCTGTCGTTGTTCCCAGATTAGCGGACAAAAGATACAATCCGTTGGCAAAATCCGGCGCTTCGGGGGCGGCATCAGTTATCATATATTGCATGGTATTTTGGGCATATCCGGCAAGTATGCCAAGTATAAGGATGATAATTGCCATAGCTACAATCCATCCCCCCCCAACGAGTACAAGCATATATAGGATGCGAACAACACAAACGGAATAAGTACCATGCTGCGTATTGGGTTCACGGCAAGTTGCTTCCCGGCTACCACATTTCCCACGATATTGGCAAGGCCGTATATCAGCAGCATCGTGCTGATTACATTGTAGGAAACTTCCGTAACCGTCTTCAGGAAATCGGACATATAGCTGAAGAACCCGAATAGAGCACCGTTAATCAGTGTAACAGCAATAACGGAATACCACATGACTTTTTTCCTCAGCACACCCAGTTGTTCGCCATACGGCAACCTTTCCTTGACCGGCATGGAGGGCACAAAGAGAACCGTCGCCACCATCACCAGCGCATTGACCACTGTAAAGAACGCCATTCCAATGGTGAACGAAACCTCACTCGCAATGTAGCTCGTCACCGGCACTCCCAACACCATTCCGGCAGAGACACCGATAAAAAACCTTAGCGACAGCCTTCGACGCCTTTTCCTTGCTGACGGAAGCAGCAGCCACCGTAAAAGCCATGGAAACATAAACGGGATGCAGGAAAGCCGGAAGTGCCCGGGCTATCAGCAATACAGTGAAGTTGGACGTAAGCATCGAAATGATATTGCTCAATGTAAAGATGCCCAATGCCAACAATATGACTTTCTTGCGGTTTACACCTGAAAAAAGTAAAAGGGTGACAGGAGCAGACAGGGCTACCACCAATGCGAATATACTAACCGTCCAACCTGCCTGGGGGACAGTAACATGAAAGGTTTCGGCAATCAGAGGCAATATGACGATTACACCCATCTTGGTATTGATAATTCCGAATACACCGACCGTGAGAATAAAGACGAGCAATGCGCCCGAATTGAGTTTACTTGATTGTGTCATAATCTATCTTATTCTTTATATTTTCCGACAGTGCAAAGGTCGGAAGAAACGTAAAAAGTCTTTGTAGACAGATTACGGATATGATAACCCCAATTACAGATTTCACATAGCACCTGAAATTCTATTACCTTTTTTTGTATCCTGCCTAAAGAAACCGTAATTTGGGTTATGATGTCTGTAATTTGTCTACCTGACACAGGTGCAAAAGTTCTTACCTTTGCATCGAAATCACAAAATTGATTTCAAGGAGGTATATTGAGATAACGTTTTTATATCATATACCTATAATTATTTAATTTTATCTGCTATTTTTGCACAAACTATCACTGAAAATAGGTATCTACATGGAAAAAGCAAAAGTATATTTTTCAGATTTACGTACCTCTCCCACTTCCAATCTTCTGGATAAAATGGAACGGTTGTTGAAGCGTGCGGGTATCGGTGAACTTCCTTTAAAGGACAGTTTCACAGCTATTAAAATTCATTTCGGAGAACCGGGGAACCTTGCATACCTCCGCCCCAATTATGCAGCACGCATGGCAAATCTGCTTCGTAGCCTGGGAGCCAAACCTTTCCTCACGGACTGCAATACACTCTATTCCGGACGCCGCGCCAATGCGGTAGACCATCTGCAAAGTGCGATGGAAAACGGATACAACCCTATATCCGCCCAATGCCAGGTCATCATCGGTGACGGACTGAAAGGTACGGACTACCGGGAAATCCCCCTGAACGGCGAATACTGCCCGGCACCCAAAATCGGTACGGCCATTGCCGATGCCGACGCCTTTATCAGCATGAACCACTTCAAGGGACATGAGCAGGCTGGATTTGGCGGTGCGCTGAAGAACATCGGTATGGGATGTGCCAGCGTGGGCGGAAAGCTAGAACTGCACAGCGCCTCCCAACCCAAAGTGGATACGGAAAACTGCATCGGTTGTAACATCTGTGTAAAGTACTGCGCCCACGATGCCATTCACCTCAATGCCAACCGCAAAGCGGAAATCGACTATGACAAGTGTGTGGGATGCGGGCAATGCGTAGCCTTGTGCCAGCATGACGGTGCCGTGATGGATGCCGAAGACACCTCCGAACGCCTGAACTACAAAATTGCCGAATATGCCCTTGCCGTCCTGAAAGGGAAACCGCATTTCCATATCAGCTTTATCATGAATGTATCGCCGGAATGCGATTGCTGGAACCATAACGATGCCGCCATCGTGCCCGACCTCGGCATACTTGCTTCGGCAGACCCCGTGGCGTTGGATAAGGCTTGTGCCGATTTGGTGATAAAAGCACCGATACTGCACGGCGACAATCGCTTGGCAGCCACGCACGAGCACGACGACTTGTGCGGCCATGACAAGTTCCACCTGATGCACCCCAACACGGACTGGCTGGCGGGACTCCGCCATGCCGAGAAGATAGGGCTGGGAACCATGGACTATGAACTGATAAAAATATAACTAACACTTAATAATGTAGAAATGGAAACATCCGCTAAACTTTACTCTTTGTCTTTCGGAAACGTAAAGACTTACTTGTTTGCCCTTTTATTCGTAGCTGGAAATATCGCTTTGCCGCAGCTTTGCCATCTGGTTCCTGCCGGCGGGCCGACCTTATTGCCGATTTACTTCTTTACGCTGATAGCTGCCTATAAATATGGTTTCCGCGTGGGACTGCTGACTGCGATATTATCTCCGGTCATCAATCATTTGCTGTTTGCCATGCCTGCCGCAGCCGTATTGCCTGCCATCCTGATTAAATCCGGGTTGCTGGCAGGAGCAGCCGCACTTGCAGCACGCTATGCCAAAAACGTTTCTTTGTGGGCACTGTTGCTCATCGTGCTTTCCTACCAGATTATAGGAACTGCCTTTGAATGGGCACTGTGCGGAAACTTCTTCCTTGCCGTGCAAGACTTCCGCATGGGCATTCCGGGAATGTTGCTCCAATGGTTCGGTGGCTATGCTTTGCTGAAGACTATCGCTAAAGTGTAAGGAGAGCATATGGCAAAAACAATGGAAGAAGTGCTGGAACGCTTCCGTACTATCGAATTTCATGATGATTTTGATATGATTGTGGCAATTGCGAATGGCGGAATTGTTCCGGCGGGTATTATCAACCAACGCTTGCAAAAAGAGGTACATCTGTTGCGCATCAATCTGCGGGATGAATACCAGCATCCCAAGTATGATACTCCCCTGTTGCTGGCACCGGTTGACTTTGAATTCAAAGGAAAAAGCATCTTATTGGTTGATGACCGCATAAAGACGGGTTCCACTATCCGGCTGGCATGCGAATTACTGAAGGAAGCACGTATGATTAAAACCTTCGCGGTAAATGGTACGGCTGATTATGCACTGTTTGACGAGGCATGCTTCAAATTCCCATGGATACTATAGAATTGATAACTCCTAATTCTCACACAAAAAGAAAGCCTTATGGACAGAAGGGATTTTTTGAAAACATTGGCGGTAGCCGGAGCAGCAATGACAATACAACGTTCGGAAGCCATGGATGTATTGGCACAGACTTTTACCAATGCCGGTGGTGATAAGACAGACCTCGTTGCCGTGATGGGCGGTGAACCGGAAGTGATGTTCCGGCGTGCAATTGCTGAAATGGGCGGAATGAAGAATTTCGTCAAGCCGGGACAGAAGGTAGCTATAAAGCCCAATATCGGTTGGGACAAAGTCCCTGAACTGGCAGGCAATACCAATCCCAAACTGGTGACGGAGATTATCAAGCAGTGCTTCGCTGCCGGAGCAAAAGAAGTCACCGTCTTTGACCACACCTGCGACGACTGGCAGAAATGTTATAAGAACAGCGGCATCGAAGCGGCAGCCAAAGCAGCCGGTGCTAAGGTCATGCCTGCCCATCTGGAAAGTTATTACCGCCCGATATCCTTGCCCAAGGGTAAGAAAATGAAAAATGCCAAAGTACATGAGGCCATTCTGGACAGTGATGCCTGGATTAACGTCCCTATCCTGAAAAACCACGGTGGTGCCAATCTGACCATTTCTATGAAAAACCACATGGGGATTGTTTGGGACCGCGGCTACTTTCACCAGAATGACTTGCAACAGTGCATTGCCGACATCTGCACCTTGCAGAAGAAGGCTGTGCTGAATGTGGTGGATGCCTACCGCATCCTCAAAACCAACGGGCCGCGCGGTCGTTCGGCTTCGGACGTGGTGCTGACAAAGGGATTGTTTATATCACAGGATATAGTAGCGGTAGATACAGCCGCCGCCAAATTCTTCAACCAAGTGCGCGAAATGCCGCTGGACACCGTAGGGCATCTGGCTAACGGACAGGCGCTGAATATCGGTACTATGGACTTGGATAAGCTGAACGTGAAGCGCATTAAAATCTAAAAAGAGACGGCACTCAAAGAAAGACAGACTCATGCTGAGAAAAATAAGAATAGTGTTATCCGTCCTTTTCTTCGGACTGACAACGTTTTACTTCCTTGATTTTGCAGGGATTTTGCCGGACAGATTTCATGTGCTGGCACATGCCCAATTTGTTCCGGCACTGATATCGCTCAGTTTTATCACGCTGATAGTATTGATTGTACTGACACTGATAATGGGACGTATCTATTGCTCTGTTATCTGTCCGATGGGCGTGTTTCAGGATGTAGTCAACTGGATTTCTAAAAAGACGGCAAAAAAGAAAAAGCGTTTCCGCTTCTCTCCGGCAAAGAATATACTGAGGTGGAGCGTGGTGGCGGTAACGGCTATTGCTTTTTTAGGCGGATTTACGGTGATATTGGGACTGCTGGATCCGTATAGCGCTTTCGGGCGGATGGTTACCAATGTTTTCAAACCGGTATATATGGCAGGAAACAACCTGTTGGAAGCTATCTTCTCCCACTTCGACAATTATACCTTCTATCAGGTAGATGCTTCGATAATCAGCATTTCTTCATTCGTTATCGGACTGGTGACGTTCCTCGTTATCGGTTTTCTGGCCTGGAAGTATGGGCGTACTTGGTGCAACACGATGTGTCCGGTAGGAACCTTGCTGGGCTTTGTCAGCCGTTTCTCTCTCTTCAAAGTGCGCATCGACGAGAACAAATGCACGCATTGCATGATATGCGGAACCAAGTGCAAAGCATCTTGCATTGACAGCAAAAATCAACGGATTGATTACAGCCGTTGTGTAGATTGCTTCGACTGCCTGGGTAGCTGCAAGGAAGGCGCTCTGGTTTATTCACTGCCTTCGGCCGCATTGAAAAAAGAGGCGGACGCTTCGGCCGCGTCAAGTGCCGGTGCATCGAAACGCCGTTTCCTGCTGGCCGGCTTAACAACAGCTGCTGCCGCACCGAAAGTTATGGCACAAGCTAAATCCGTGCTAGCCAATGCTACCGGAAAGAAAAGCTACAAACGGCAAACTCCGATAACGCCTCCGGGTTCTGTCAGTCTGGCGCATTTTCAGGCACATTGCACCTCGTGTCATTTGTGTGTAAGTAAATGTCCATCCCATGTGTTGAAACCCGCTTTTATGGAATATGGACTGGAGGGCATGATGCAACCCACAGTATATTTTGAAAAAGGCTTCTGCAATTTCGACTGCACAGTATGCGGTGATGTCTGCCCCAATGGAGCAATCCGCCCCTTGACCGTCGAACAGAAACACTTGACGCAGATGGGTAAAGTGGTATTCATCGAAGAGAATTGCATCGTTTATACCGATGGAACCAGTTGTGGCGCTTGTTCGGAGCACTGCCCCACCCAAGCGCTTTCCATGATACCTTATAAAGACGGGCTTACCATTCCCCATGTTGATACCGATATTTGTGTGGGTTGTGGCGGTTGTGAATACGTCTGCCCCGCCCGTCCTTTCCGTGCGGTACATATCGAAGGCAATGAAGTGCAACAGGAGGCTCATCCTTTTACCGAGAATAAAAAAGAAGAAATAGAGGTTGACGATTTCGGTTTCTAATCACATTAGCACATTAAATTTCCATTTACCTTTTTTTCTGTCAGTTTCCGAACATCTTTCTCTCATTTTCCTTTCTTCCACAGAGAAAATGACTAATTTCGTAGCGAACAACAGATAGTAGATTTTAACATGGAAGTAGTAACTAATAATTGGTTCACGAATAAATATCCTGTAGGTTTTGCCTTGAGTGGCGGTTTTATCAAAGGTTTTGCCCATTTGGGAGCAATGCAGGCGTTGCTGGAGCATGACGTTAAACCGGACATTCTTTCCGGTGTCAGCGCAGGTGCATTGGCGGGCGTCTTTTATGCCGACGGTAACGAGCCGCATCAGGTACTGGATTATTTTGCCGGACATAAGTTTCAGGATTTAACCAAATTAGTCATTCCTAAAGTCGGATTGTTTGAACTATGCGAATTTATCGACTTTCTGAAAAGCCACTTGAAGGCAAAGAAACTGGAAGATTTACAAATCCCTTTGATTGTTACTGCCACCGACTTAGACCACGGACGCTTGGTGCACTTCCATAAAGGAGATATAGCAGAGCGTGTTGCGGCATCTTGTTGTATGCCGGTGATGTTTGCTCCTGTCAAAATAGAAAACACACACTATGTGGATGGCGGGTTACTGATGAACTTACCCGTCACGACTATCCGCCGCGTATGTCAGAAAGTTGTAGCCATTAATGTGAGCCCTTTGTTAGCGACAAAGTACAAAATGAATATTGTCAGCATTGCCTTGCGTTCGTATAATTTTATGTTCCGTTCCAATTCATTTCCCGAACGGGAGAAAGCCGATTTGCTGATAGAGCCCTATAATCTGGAAGGTTACAGCAATACCGAATTGCAGAAAGCCGAAGAAATATTCATGCAAGGCTACAATGCCACCAACGGCATATTGGAGCAATTGCAGATAAATAAAGGCAATATCTGGAAAGAATAAGAGATAACCATTTTTCTAAATAAAAAAGAAATGAGCAACGAAAATAAACTGATTATTTACCAAGTGTTTACCCGATTATTCGGAAACAATAATAACCATTGCATCCATAACGGCAGTATCACTGAAAACGGATGCGGCAAAATGGCGGACTTCACAGCCAAAGCTTTGAGTGAGATAAAGCAGTTGGGCGCCACACACATCTGGTACACCGGTATCATTGAACATGCCACACAAACCGATTACCGCCGGTATAACATTTGCCCCGACCATTCGGCTATTGTAAAAGGTAAGGCAGGTTCTCCGTATGCCATCAAGGATTATTATGATGTAGATCCCGATTTGGCAAAGGATGTTCCGGAACGTATGAAAGAGTTTGAGAACCTGGTGCAACGCACCCACCGTAGCGGGCTGAAGGTCATCATTGACTTCGTACCCAACCATGTGGCCCGCCAGTATCATTCGAATGCACAGCCGGACGGTACTTCCCAACTGGGAGCCAATGATGACACGAACTACGCATTCAGTCCCTACAATAATTTCTATTATATCCCTCAATCCGAATTGCACGGGCAGTTCGATATGAAAGGCTCTGCGCCCGAACCCTACAAAGAATGCCCTGCCAAAGCTACCGGGAACAATCGTTTCGATGCTTACCCCAACATTAACGACTGGTATGAAACCGTAAAACTGAATTATGGCGTAGATTTTCAGAATGGCGGTACCTGCCACTTCAATCCTACTCCCGACACGTGGACCAAGATGCTGGATATTCTGATATTCTGGGCAGGAAAAGACATCGACGGCTTCCGTTGCGACATGGCGGAAATGGTGCCTGTGGAGTTTTGGGAATGGGCCATTCCGCAAGTAAAAGCAAAGTATCCTTCACTGATTTTCATAGCCGAAGTTTATAATCCCCAGGAATACGGCAATTATCTGTTCCGTGGCAAGTTCGATTACCTGTACGATAAGGTAGGACTTTATGATACGCTTCGCGGCATCGTCTGCAACAATGAGTCGGCAAGCAATATCACCCGTTCCTGGCAAAACCTGGGAGGGATAGAGAATCGTATGCTGAACTTCCTCGAAAACCACGATGAACAACGTATTGCCTCCGATTTCTTTGCCTCCAATCCTCGCAAAGCAATTCCGGCACTTATCGTATCGGCCTGCATGAACACAAACCCGATGATGATTTACTTCGGCCAGGAATTTGGGGAACTGGGGATGGACAGCGAAGGTTTCAGCGGCAGAGACGGGCGCACCACTATTTTTGATTACTGGAGTGTGGACACCATTCGTCGCTGGCGAAATGGAGGAAAGTTCGACGGCAAGATGTTGACAGAGTCTCAGAAGCATCTCTATAGCATCTATCAGCGAATATTGACACTTTGCAACGAAGAAAAAGCCATTTCACAAGGAGAGTTTTTCGATTTGATGTATGCCAACACTAACGGATGGCGCTTCAACGAAAACAGACAATATACGTTCTTGCGCAAATATGACAGGGAACTGCTGCTGGTTGTAGTCAATTTCGATCACATATCGGTAGACCTTGCCATCAATATACCGGCACATGCTTTCAGCTTTTTACAGATACCGCAAATGGATCAATACAAAGCCGTAGACCTGTTAAGCGGGAAAGAAGAGACCATCTGCTTATTGCCCTATAAAGCAACGGATGTATCCGTAGAAGGATACAGCGGAAAAATATTAAAAATAAAGCTGTAGGCCTTTCTACCCTTCCGAAAGTTTATCTTTCAGCAGATATAGACGCGTAATAGCCGGATTATAAAATTCATCCGGATAGTGCGCGTCTATATCGCTTAAATTAGCTTGCACATACCTATTTACATCTACAATATTTTCGGCTTTGCTCATTCTTAGCTGCTGCGGGAAGGTAGCCGTTTTGGCCCATTCAATCAATGCCTTTACGCTCTCTTCATCATATTTATATTCTTCCATATCTCATATATTTTGCTGCAAAGATACAACAATTGCTAAAGTTATCTTTACCCGAGCGAACAAAATCTGTAGTGTAATGTTACATAGTTGTGTTTTTCATAGTATTAGATATAAGATTAATTAAAGAGACGTACCCGCTTGTGATAAGTAAGTACATCGCGAAACAGAAGCGTCTGTTTTGATTGATAAATGTGTAAGGAGCATCGGTTTACCAGAGCCGATACTTTTTTTTTACCTTTCTTTGTAGCATGTTAGAAATATTATCCGTAAATTTGGCAGATAATAAGGAAATATATATGGTATGAACATCTCTGTTATATTCCAATTCTTGAAAGAACTATCCGCCAATAATAACCGTGAATGGTTCAACTCCCATCGGGAACAATATGAAATCGCACGCGATGAGTTCGAAAAGCTGTTGACAGTTATTATATCCCGCATATCTTTGTTTGACGAAAGTATTCGTGGCGTAGAGGCCAAGAGCTGTACTTATCACATCTATCGGGATACGCGCTTTTCCGAAGATAAGACACCCTACAAGACACACTTCGGAGGTTACATCAATTCTAAAGGAAAGAAATCCGACCATTGCGGATACTATGTGCATCTGCAACCGGGAAATTGCTTGCTGGCCGGTGGCAGTTACTGTCCTCCCCCTCCCCTTTTGAAAGCTTTGCGGCAAGCCGTGTATGACAATATAGACGAGTTTCGCGGCATTGTCGAAGACCCTGCCTTCAAACAATATTTTCCCGTTGTCGGCGAAAACTTCCTGAAAACCGCTCCAAAAGGTTTTCCTAAAGATTATCCGTATCTGAAATATCTGCAATGTAAGGAATATACGGTTGCCTGCTATCAGCCGGACAGCTTCTTTCTTGCACCGGACTTTCTGGAACGGACGGATGAAATATTCAAGCAAATGAAGCGCTTTTCCGACTTCATGAATTATACAATAGACGACTTTGAATAATTACCTATTATAACTAACTTAAAACATTTTGCATTATGGTAGTAGACAGACTTGAAAACATAGAGAAATATGCTTCGCTGAACCCTTTGTTTGCCCAAGCCATTGAATTTTTAAAATCACGTGATTTAAACTCTTTGGAAATCGGCAAAACCGAACTTAAAGGTAAAGACCTGTTAGTGAACGTGACGCAGACGAAGCCCAAAGCCAAAGAAGACGCAAAATTAGAAACCCACAGAGATTTCATTGACATCCAAATTCCTCTTTCTGGCACAGAGATTATGAGATATACAGCTGCAAAAGATTGTGTTCCCGCCAATGCACCTTATAGTGCAGAAAAAGATATCACTTTCTTTGAAGGCTTGGCAGAAAACTATATCGAAGTTAAACCCGGTATGTTTGCAATTTTCTTCCCGCAAGACGGACATGCTCCCGGTGTTACTCCGGACGGCGTGAAGAAAGTAATCGTGAAAGTGAAAGCATAATATATCAAATACCCAAAAACTCATCCTTTTATGGAAACACTGAATTTGATTAAGAACGATCCTTGGCTGGAACCCTATGCAGACGCTATAAGCGGACGCCACCAGCATGCTATAAACAAAGAAGCCGAACTGACGAACAAGGGAAAACAACCCTTGTCGGACTTTGCATCGGGGTATCTTTATTTCGGGTTACACCGCACCGACAATGGTTGGGTTTTCCGCGAATGGGCGCCCAATGCTACTCAAATATTCCTGATAGGAACTTTCAACGATTGGAAAGAAGATGAAAAGTGCAGCATGGAGCGTAAAGCAGACGGTACGTGGGAAATCAAACTTCCTGCCGATACCATGAAGCACGAAGATTTATATAAGCTAATGGTACATTGGGACGGCGGTCAGGGCGAGCGTATCCCGGCATGGACCACCCGCGTAGTGCAGGATGAGCAAACCAAAATATTCAGTGCGCAAGTATGGTCACCCGAAAAGCCGTACACCATGAAGAAGCACTCCTTCAAACCGGATATTAATCCGTTGTTGATTTATGAGTGTCACATCGGCATGGCGCAACAGGAAGAGAAAGTGGGCAGCTACAGAGAATTTCAAGAGAAAATTCTTCCTCGCATAGCCAAAGAAGGATACAACTGTATTCAGATTATGGCTATCCAAGAGCATCCTTATTATGGCAGTTTCGGTTATCATGTATCCAGTTTCTTCGCAGCTTCTTCCCGTTTCGGCACTCCTGACGAATTGAAAGAGTTGATAGATACGGCTCACGAAATGGGAATTGCCGTTATCATGGATATCGTTCATTCTCATGCTGTAAAGAATGAAGTGGAAGGCTTGGGTAACTTTGTCGGCGACCCCAATCAATATTTCTATCCCGGTGGCCGTCGCGAACATCCGGCATGGGACTCGCTTTGCTTTGATTACGGAAAGAACGAAGTTATTCATTTCCTGTTATCCAATTGCAAGTTCTGGTTGGAAGAGTACCACTTTGACGGTTTCCGTTTCGATGGCGTGACTTCCATGTTGTACTACAGTCACGGTTTGGGCGAAGCATTCTGCAACTATGGAGATTACTTTAACGGTCATCAGGATGATAATGCTATCTGTTATCTGACACTTGCCAACCGTGTCATCCATCAGGTTAATCCCAAAGCCATTACTATTGCCGAAGAGGTATCGGGTATGCCCGGATTGGCAGCAAAGTATGAAGACGGCGGATATGGCTTCGACTACCGCATGGCGATGAATATCCCCGACTACTGGATTAAGACTATCAAGGAAAAGATAGATGAGGATTGGAAACCGTCCAGCATGTTCTGGGAAGTGACCAATCGCCGCAAGGATGAAAAGACTATTTCGTATGCCGAAAGTCACGACCAGGCTTTGGTTGGTGATAAAACGATTGTTTTCCGCCTGATTGATGCCGATATGTACTGGCACATGCAGAAAGGAGACGAGAATTATACCGTACATCGCGGCATTGCTCTGCACAAAATGATACGCCTGCTGACTGCCACAACAATCAATGGCGGCTATCTCAATTTTATGGGTAATGAGTTCGGACATCCGGAATGGATAGACTTCCCCCGCGAAGGTAACGGCTGGTCGTGCAAGTATGCCCGCCGCCAATGGGATTTGGTAGATAATAAAAATCTGGCTTACCACTACATGGGCGACTTTGATGCCGCCATGCTGGAAGTTATCAAAAGCGTAAAGAACTTCCAGACTACACCGGTGCAGGAAATCTGGCATAATGACGGAGACCAGGTCTTTGCATATATGCGTAAGGATTTGGTATTTGTGTTCAACTTCAATCCAAAGCAGTCCTTCACGGATTATGGTTTCCTTGTTCCGGCTGGCACTTACGAAGTTATACTGAATACGGATAATCCGGATTTCGGTGGCTATGGCCTTACGGATGATACAGTGAAACATTTCACAATACCCGATCCTCTGTATAAGAAAGATAAAAAAGAATGGTTGCAACTTTACATTCCCGCACGTACGGCTGCCGTACTGAGAAAGACAAAGTAGTTCTGTAAATTGAAATAAAAAGAAAGAGGCGAATATTCCCTTGGGATGTTCGCCTCTTCTTTTTAAGTCTTTGCTCCTACTCTCACTTCAATTGAGTATCTATGTAGTTCAGCATGGTTTTTGCATTATCCATCATTTTCTTTTGGGCAGGTTTATCAGCCGAGAGCAGTGGGATTAACTCATCCAGATATTCCTTAGCTTCTTTGAACTCGGCTTTCGCTTTATCAACATCAGTCTTCAATGTAGCAGCACCTTGGTTGTAGTATAAAGAGCCCAAACTGTTGAGCGCATTGACATTCTCAGGTTGGATGGCAATAGCCTGCTTATAGGCTTCCTCGGCTTCATTAATCTTTTTGGCCTTTTGTGCCATAATTCCCTGATTTACGTAATATGTGGCATACAATTTAGTCAGAGTCTTGTTGCCGGGAACAGCTTCCAGGCCCTCTTTCAGAGTAGCGACATGTTCATCATTCTTCTTCAAGTCTTTCAAAGCGCCTGCCTTGCCAATATAGGCATAGCCAGATTATATTTCTTCTGTACAGCAATATCAAAATACTTCAATGCTGCTTCCGGTTGTTTGATTTTGTCGGCACAAACACCACAGTTATAAGCGATTACCGAGTCTTGATTGTTTGTTTGTGTAAGATAAGTACTGAATTTGTTGTATGCTTCCTGATAATTTTTAGCCTCAAGAGCGGCTTTACCTTCGTTGACCAATTGAGCAGGATCAGCGTTCTGCGCAAAGAAATTTGTAGCTGCACAGCAAAGTGCAAGGGATAGAATTAATTTTCTCATATGCTTTAATGATTTTAAAAGTTGATGTTTCAAAGTTAACAGGCTAAGGCATAGAAGCAAAATCTTTTTACTTTTTTTGAGGTTTTTAGTAGAGCGGCAACATATGTTGCCTTCTTTCTACAATCAACAAATATTTTTCAAGCATATAATTTGCAGTTTTCACAAAAAAGCGTACCTTTGCATCGCAATTAAGGATGGTTCCGTAGCTCAGCTGGATAGAGCAACGCCCTTCTAAGGCGTGGGTCATGCGTTCGAATCGCATCGGAATCACAAAGCAAAACCGCAAATAGCTAAACATAAAGCTCTTGCGGTTTTGTTTGTTATATGGAAAAGATTTATTCAATCACCATCACCCGATCGTTCAGTCCGACCTTCATGCCGTCTTCTACAAAAATCTCCTTCACCACTCCATCCGTCATCGAGCGGATTTCGTTCTCCATCTTCATGGCCACCAGCACGCAAAGCGGGTCCCCTTTCTTCACGCTGTCACCCTTCTTGACGTAGGTTTTGAGGATTACCCCCGGCATTGGCGCCTGCACCACCTGCCGTCCTACGGCATCAGCATCGGCATGCGCATAATGTATCTTCTCCATTTCGCTTTTCAGTTCTATCTGATAAAGTTCCCCCTTATTCATAATCGTATACGAATTGTTGGAAGAAGGAGAAATCTGTACTCCGTGGGAGTGGTGGTCGATAATAATGGAATGGATAGAGTCGCCTCCCATATTATAATCCACCTCGTATATCTTGCCATTGACCGCAATCTTCTTGACGGGGCCGTCTTCCAGAATTTCTACTTTGTATTCGCTATCCGGCATATCCAGCAGTGTGGCGTAGTATGTAGCTAATGTTGCCATAATCTATTATATTAATTCATCGTTTGTAATTCTTTTCCTAATAATTATTGGCAGTCATCTGCAACTTGCCATAATATTTCCATAGAGACTCGCCTACTACCGGAAGTGTGGTAGCACGGGATGCCGCTTCTTTCTCCCGTTCGTAGTGCCGCAAGGCGGCGGCAATTACAGCCACGGTGGGGTCTGTATTCTGGCGACGTTTCAAGTCCTCCTTGTCGAAGCGGGTGTCGATGAAGGTCGTATCGTATTTCCCTTCCAGAAAGGCAGCGTCCTTCAATACCCGCTGATGGAAAGGGATAGTGGTCTTGATGCCCAGAATTTTATATTCGCGCAAGGCACGTTCCATATTCGAGATGGCCGAAGCACGGGTACGCCCACAGCAGCAAAGCTTAGCAATCATCGGGTCGTAGTGCAGCGAAACCTCAAATCCGGCATATGCCGCACTATCCAGACGCAAGTTACGCCCTTCGGGAGCTTCGCACACTGTTATCACACCGGGCGAAGGCATAAAGTTGTTTTCAGGGTCTTCCGCATAAATACGGCACTCGATGGCAGAGCCGCTAAATTCTATATCCTCTTGCTTGTAGGGCAACGGATTGCCGGCGGCAACGGTTATCATATCGCGAACCAAATCGACTCCCGTGCACTCCTCCGTCACCGGATGTTCCACCTGAAGGCGCGTATTCATTTCGAGGAAGTAGAAGTTCTGATCTTTATCCATCATAAACTCCAGCGTACCGACACTGTAATACCCTATCTTCTTACAGGCCTCCACCGCCACTTTCAGCATCTTCTTCCGGGTATCCTCCTTGACGAAAGGCGAAGGAGACTCCTCAATCACCTTCTGATTGCGGCGCTGAATGGAGCACTCGCGCTCATACAGATGGACGACATTTCCATACTTGCCACCCATAATCTGCACTTCGATGTGGTGCGGATTTTCAATATATTTCTCGATATAGACCGCATCATTGCCGAACGAGCTGCCCGCCTCGGACTGTGACAACCGCAGAGCCGTCTCCACCTCTTCTTCGGAGCGAACCAGGCGCATTCCCTTTCCGCCACCTCCGGCAAGCGCTTTCAGCATAATGGGATAGCCTACTTCGTTCGCCACCTTCTTCACCTCCTCAATTCCCTGTACGGGCTTCTCTGTTCCGGGCACAATGGGCAGTCCCGCTTCCCTCATTATCCTGCGCGCCTCGGTCTTGATGCCCATCCGGGCAATAATATCCACACTGGGGCCGATAAAAATGACGCCCTCTTCCTCGCAACGGCGGGCAAAGTCGGTATTCTCTGATAGAAATCCGTAGCCCGGATGAATGGCGGCTCCGGTCTTCTTCGCAATCGCCAAGATTAATTCGGGCTTCAGATAGGAAGTATCTTCGGGAGAGTCCGAGATACAATAGGCCTCTTCTGCATAGCGTACGTGCAACGCTCCACGGTCTACATGCGTATAGACGGCCACCGTCGCAATGTCCATCACCCTGCACGTGCGGAAGATGCGCATGGCTATTTCGCCACGGTTGGCAACTAATATTTTCTTTATCATAATTCTGTTCTCCTACGGGTTAAAGTGGAATATTGGAATGTTTCTTGGGCGGATTGGACTGACGCTTGTTGGCAAGCATCTCGAAACTGCGTATCAGGCGCAGACGCGTGACGGCAGGGTCGATGACTTCATCCACATAGCCCAATTCTGCCGCCCGGTACGGGTTGGCAAACTTCTCACGATAATTGTCTTGAAGTTCTTTCCGCTTCTCTTCGGGGTTCTGTGCCTTGTCTATCTCCTTGCGGAACAGAATATTCACTGCTCCGTCCGGCCCCATCACCGCTATTTCGGCAGCAGGGAAAGCCAGATTAACATCACCACGTATATGCTTGGAACTCATTACATCGTATGCGCCACCATATGCCTTGCGCGTAATCACCGTTACCTTCGGCACGGTGGCTTCGCAATAGGCATAGAGTAGTTTTGCACCGTTGCGGATGATGCCTCCGTACTCCTGGTCTACGCCCGGAAGGAAGCCGGGAACATCTACCAACGTCAACAGAGGAATATTGAATGCATCGCAGAAGCGGACAAAACGTGCCGCTTTTATAGACGCGTTGATATCCAATGTGCCCGCCAGCACCAATGGCTGATTAGCGACAACTCCCACCGTCTTTCCATTCAGGCGGATATAGCCCGTAACGATGTTGGCGGCAAACTCAGCTTGAAGCTCGAAGAAATGGTTATCATCGGCAACGGCTTCTATCATTTCCTTCATATTATAAGGCTGATTGGGATTGGTAGGTATCAACTCGGAAAGTTCAGGAGTCAAACGGGTTGGCGAGTCGCTGGTGGCAACGAAGGGCGGCTCCTCCATATTGTTGCCCGGCAGATAAGAAATCAGCTCCCGGATATAATTGATATATTCGATATCGTTCTCTGCAGAAAGATGTGCCACACCGGATTTCGTCATGTGCACCCCTACTCCGCCCAACTCGTCTTTACTTACTTCTTCCTGCGTCACGCTTCTCACCACGTCGGGCCCGGTAATGAACATATAACCGGAATTTTTCACCATCAAGATGAAGTCGGTCAGTACAGGAGAGTAAACGGCACCTCCGGCACAAGGGCCCATAATGGCACTAATCTGTGGAATTACCCCCAATGCCATCGAGTTGCGAAGGAAAATCTCGGCATATCCTGCCAGCGAACGAACACCTTCCTGAATGCGCGCGCCTCCCGAGTCGTTCAGTCCGATGATGGGAGTACCCATTTGCATCGCCATATCCATCACCTTGCAGATTTTCTTTGCATGAGTTTCGGAGAGTGCTCCGCCGAATACGGTGAAATCTTGTGCAAATACATAGACCAGCCGCTTGCCTATCATGCCGTAGCCGGTCACTACCCCGTCGCCTGCAAACTTCTGCTTCTCCATGCCGAAGTCGGTACAACGGTGTGTCACAAGTTTATCCAATTCGATAAACGACCCTTTTTCCAACAGCAAATCAATACGTTCGCGAGCAGTTAACTTGCCCACCGAATGTTGTTTTTCAATACGGGCATCTCCGCCCCCCTTCTGCACTCCTGTTGTGTTCTTCCAAGTACTTGATAAATTCTTTCATGGCTATCATTTTAATAACTATTTATATATAAAACGTTTACCAGAAAGAATTTGTTAGTGTTTATGCTCTTAAACATTATTTCATATTCAGCCAAAACCTCCGTAGTTCATTGTTTTTGTCTCTGGTATTCTTTGTGTTCAGCCCTGGTATTCTTTATGTTCGTGCCTTGGACTAGTGTATTTAGCCCTATTGTTTATCAAAGGCTCACAGTTGTGAACAAATAAGTTCTCAATTGTGAACGATTTTGTTCACAAATGTAGGCTTATTTGTTCACTGCAGTGAGCCTATAAACATCCTAAGGCATTAATACAAATAACATCAGGGCTGAACACAAAGAACACCAGGGACGAACAAAAGGAATACAAGGCTTCGATACACTCCATATCAGGTCGGGATAGTGAAAAAGGCAGAAAAATGCGAGTAGACTGATTGTGAGGTTATAAAACCGGGGTACATACTAAACTTTTCCTCTCCCTATTATGTTAAAAGAAAAACAGACCTGCCCAAACAAACCGAATAACAACTAAATATTAAACGTATGAAATGGGAAAACCAACTGATAGAGCATTTGCAGTGGTCGAACGAGATTATTAACAGAGTAAGCAAAGAACGGGTAGCCCGCAAAGTCGCCGAATTTGCCCAAGAGGGCGATGTTATAGGAGCCGGTTCAGGTTCTACTGTTTATCCCACCCTCCTTGCCTTGGTAGAACGTATCCATAAGGAGTTGCTACACATAGAAGTGATACCTGCTTCTCTCGAAACCTCGATGACCTGTGTACAACTCGGAATACCGCAAACCACCCTTTGGGATAAACGCCCGGACTGGTCTTTTGATGGAGCGGATGAAGTAGACCCGCAGCACAATCTGATTAAAGGACGGGGTGGAGCCATGTTCAAAGAAAAACTGCTGATAAAAAGCAGCGACAAGTGCTATATCATCATTGACGAGAGTAAAACAGTGGAGCACCTGGGCAGTAACTTCCCGATACCCGTAGAGGTTTTTCCAGGGGCATTGCCCTTTGTCGAATACGAAATGCGCCAATTGGGAGCATCGGAAATAAACTTGCGTCTGGCAGACGGAAAAGACGGCCCGGTGCTGACGGAAAACGGGAACTTAATTCTTGATGTCCGCTTCGAGACGATATACGCGAGTTTGGGAGAAAAGCTGAAAGCAATCACCGGAGTTATCGAAACCGGACTTTTCATCGGTTATGAAGTCGAAGTGATAAAAGCGGCTGCGGATGAAGATTTGGAATAATCTTACAACCCCAACGGCAAGCCGCTGATATACCAAAGTACGAATAGTGCCGTCCATGCCAAAAGGATGACGAGGGAGTATCTCCAAGTATATTTAAGCAACGAACCATAGGTAGACTGTTTGTCATATTGCTGCATGTACGTCAGTACAAGCGGCATGTAGAACATGAAAGGTGTAATGGCATTCGTTGCACTGTCTCCGATGCGGAATGCGCATTGTGTCATATCCGGCGAGATACCCATTCCTGCCAGAACGGGGATAAAGATGAACGACATAAAAGCCCATTTGGAGGTGGAAGACACCATAATAAGATTAATGAGTGCTGTGAACAAGATAAACAATATCAGTATCCACAAGCTATCCAACTGAATGGAAGAGAGCAAATCTGCCCCCATGATGACAATGCACTTATCCAAATGGGAATATTCAAAACAGGCAAACATCTGCGAAGCAAAGAAGGCAATGACGAAATACACACCTAGCAACTTCATCGGTTGGGTTAGTCCTTCAATCACATCACTGTCCGTACGATAACGTCCGGATGCAAAACCGTAAACCATTCCCATCAAGCCGATGCCGAAAGAAAGCAGGAATAGGATGCCGACAATAAAAGGAGAACGGATTAATCCTCCGTTCACCCCTCGCAGAATACCCCACGAGGAAAAAGTAGCCCACAAAACTAGCACAGCATAGAGCAATCCTACGAAGATGGCAGTCAGCATCACCCTCCGTTCCTTACGGGAAAGTTGCTTGTAGCCGGTAAAGCTGTTATCTCCCTTATATTCGCCCAAAGCAGGCAACAGGCTCTTGCGAGTGATATAATAAATGATGAAAGCCAACAGAATAGCAGATACAAAAAAGAAATAGTAATTGCATAAAGGTCCAATCCGTCCTGCGGGTACATTCATCAGGTCGGCGGCTTCCTGTGTGGTGGCAGCAAGCATCGGGTCCAGCGTACTCAGAATAACGTTGGCGCTATATCCGCACGAAACCGACACATAGGCCGTGATAATTCCCCCGACAGGATGCAGTCCTGCCGAATGAAACAGAGTGGCGGCAATGGGCAGCAAGATAATGTATCCCACATCCCCCACTACATTGGAAAGTATCCCCAACACTATAACACTCGGCACGATGCGCCACGAATAGCGTTGCTGTTTCCGTATCTCCCTGCGAATACAGGCATCGATAAAACCGGAATGTTGCGCAACCCCTATCCCGAACATCGCCACAATAACCAGACCCAACGGAGCAAAGCCGGTAAAGTTCGTCGCAACATGGCGCAGCAACCAACGGATACCCTCCGGACTGAGCAAGCTCTGCACATGGATTTCCTCTCCCGTCTGAGGTTGCAGCACACTCAAGCCGTAGACATCGAATATCCACGACAGAAAAATGACTGCCAGCGTCAGCAGGAAGAGCATCGTTGCGGGGTGAGGCATACGCCATTTACTTCTCATCGGCTCCTATTATCTAATAAGAATTATTCGTCGTCCGCTTCCAGATTGTCGATATCCAGAATACGCAGTTCGAGCGTACGCACTACAAGGCGCGTAGCATTCACTCCCATCCGTTCGCTGGCAGGAAACAGACGGCTTATCAAGTCATTCTGCCTTTTCTCCAAAGACTTCACACCGAATGGCATTCCCTTCAGATTGGCAATCATTTCTTTGGTATAGCCCAGTGCCAGATGGCGCAGGAAACGTTCGTCGTACTCGTCTATATCATAACTGATGATGGCTTCCTGACGTTTGGCATCGTTCTGCACGGCATTTTTGAAGCGTTCCACAATCTTCTCCAGTATCGGATAGTTGAATACGAGTTTCTTTCCGTCCATCACCGCCTGCACATCGGTCTTAGTCAGCAACTCGCCTGTTTTGAGGATGATGCCGTCCGCACCCGCATTCAGCACATCCACCCACAGCTTTTCGTTCAGGATTTCTCCGGTAAATATCAGTACATGCACACCCGGATAGCGTTTGAAGATATTGCGGCAGATGTCTACGCCAATTGTAGTAGAGCCGCCCAACCCTAAGTCCAGCAAGACAAGGTCGGGTACACCGGCTTCCATCAGCGTCCAGAACTCTTGTTCGGTCATGGCCGTACCGATAACCTCCGCATTGGGAATTTCATGGCGGAAGATTTCTTCAGTACCTTTCAACTCCAACTTTACGTCTTCTACAATAATGACTTTAAATTTCTTTTCTTCCATTTTGATAATTACAAATTATAAGTTACAAGTTACCGCACAGGCGGGTTTTGTTTTCGCGGCAACGTAAAATACACCGTAAATCCACTGCCTTCCGCCGGCTCGGCATTGATGCGGCAACCACGTCTTCCGGCAAACTCATCATGGTCGCGGATAATCTGCTTGCATATCAGGTATTCCGTACCATGCAGTTCTCCTTTTTCCCCTGCCGTCATACGTGCCAAATTGGGGTAGAACAATTGGTTCAGTTCGTCGCGTGTCTTGTTGCGACGGGTATCCGTAAAGAGGAAACGCACAAACTCACCTTCTACTGCACTGCTCAGATAAATTTCTCCGTTCATGGGAACGAAAATAGCTTCGTCAATCAGGCTTTCCAACAAGAAGCGCAATTGGTTCATGTCACCGATAACACTCTCGCCCACAGCTTCTGTATGGAAAACGATAGAAGCGGGAGTACCATTGCTTGCCTTGCCGAAATATTTCTCCGCAGCACTCATCAACTCCGGAACGGCAATCACCGCACGTCGGAAAGTCACTTCCTCCAACTGCCGGGAAGCACACTGGCTCAAGATCGTGAATATCCCTTTATAATACTCTATCAACTCACTGATAGCGGACACCGTCTCCTGTTCTTCCTCCCCGGACAACTTACCGGAACGAAGCTTTCCTATCAATTGCTTGATTTTATTCGGATAATAAATCGTCTCGTGCTTGATGGTAGACAAGCAGTTATCAAGTACCATATTCTGCACATGCAGCACACTGTCTTCCCACAAGGCCCGATGCACTTCGTCCTGTGCCGTTTCAATATCCCTGTACTTCGTTGCCAACTTGACAACGGCATTGAATATGACAATCGCCACATAACGCGCAATCAATTCCAACAGCAGATGGTCGGACTCCTGCTGCCTGCCTTCGCTCCTTTCCAGATATAACACCCCGATGCAGCGACTGGAACTCCCTGCCTCTACAATGAGCGGCAAAGCCTGCATCCCGTTTTCCGCAAGATACTTCTGTTCGTCAAAACACGTCTGCATAAATTCGATCCAGACAGGCACAGTCTCCGATGTCTCTTCCGGCGGATTGCACGCATATTCCAGCCGATGGGTATTTTCATTATACACGGCAATGCCCAAACGGTCGATGCTCAACAGTTCATTGACCGCATCGAAAGCCTCGCTGACAATTTGTTGCGGAATATCTTTCAGCATGTCTTCTTCCCGCTGCAACATCTCTTCCGTTTCCGGAGCAAGCACTGCAGATGCAGTAAACACCTGTTTGTTAATCTCCAAAACCTGCTCCAAATTCCAACGATTTATCAGACGCCTGCGGAAATACAAGATATAATACCCCAAGCATAGCGTAAAGAACAGAAATGCAAACAGCAGAATACTTACCATCTTATTATTGGTGGAACGTTCCAATTCCCTGTAATAGCCTTCCAGCGACTGGTCTTCACCTAATAGTTTATACAGAGTTGTATAGGCAATGTTATTATAAACATAATCATCCCATTGTTTCAAAGCAAGAAAAGCAACAGTAGCTTCATTCCGGATGTCCAGTATCACATGATAATCGGTATCGAACATCCGGTTCCACCAATCCAGCTCGGCTGGTACGTCATCTCCGGTCAACATCAGAGGGTGATAAGGATATATGGCATATTTCTTATAATGCTCGTTCAGGCAGAGCATTGCAGAATCTATATACTGCAAAGCCATTTCATAGTCACCATCCACATTACAAGAATAGGCGGCATCGGCATAATCGGATGCGCTGTCCAGCAGCGCTTCGTACTCGTTTTGCCGTATCAATGTCAAAGAGTCCGGTATATGCTTTTCTGCCAAATCATCGTTGGCAACGGACTTGCCGCATGAGGTAATTCCCAAAGACAGAAAAGCCAGCAGCACTATGACCGTTTTACGAACGCCCGTCGGTAAGCGGAAGTAGAAACGACTTCCCTTCCCCAACGTACTTTCCACATTGAACAGGCACACTTTGAACAGTTCGTTTGTTTTCCGGTATTTCTCTATGATACCTTTACAGTTCATCAGTCCGAAACCGCTCCCTTTGTTCTTTCGCAACTCTTCCCGGTCTGCCGCATCATTCATACCGATACTTTTCGAGTCATATACCTTTTCTCCTATAATATGAGCGACATCTTCTGCAGATAATCCGCATCCGGTATCTTCTACCGATATTTCCACGAAGTCGTCCTCCCTGCGGGCATATACCTTTACCGTTCCTCCCTGTGGCGTGTACTTGCGTGCATTCTCCGCCAACGTGTTTATCATGAAAAGCGTCAGTGCCTTATCCGCCTTCACAGAGGCGTCTGTCGGTTCCACCGTCAAAGTCAGGTGCTTCATTTCGAAGGCACGGTTACCCTTCCGCAGCAAGTCGAAAAGTTCGTTCAGTTCAAAAGTTTCGATGTTCAGGCTGAGTGTGCCCTGCTTCATCTTAATCCACAGAACCAGAATATCGTTATACTCATTGATAGTATTCGCCAATTCGTCGAGATAATGGAACTTCTCTTTCTTGATGGTTTCATCATGGATATATCCCAACTGCGTCAGCTTGTGCACTTCGTTTAGAATACGGTCTATATAAGGATGGATGCCGTTCACGATAGAGAGGCACGCCTTCTTTAGTATGTTTTGCCGCTTGTTTCCGGCAATATGCTGTTCATGGATGTAGCGTTGCTTTTCCAGCCGGCGTTGCTCTTCCTCTAAAGAGATGGAAGTCATACCGTTGTCAAGCGCCCATTGAATATAAGGAGTTATCACCTGCAGCATTGCCCGTTCGTCTTTGCCCACCCGCTGCGGAAATACAAGTTGACGGTTTCCGATACATACATCTTTCACTCCGAGCAGTTTTTCCAAATCCGGACGAACAGCCTTCAATATGACTTCCACAATATCCTCTTCCGTTTGTGCCTCGACTGGAATAGAAGTCGTTATTTTCTGGCAGATGTCGAGCATGGACTGCAAACGGTGCAGGTGCAATCGGTTTTGAACTTTGGAACGCTTATTAAAAAATTCCAAGAATAGCGATACCCCGATACTCCCCACAATAACGAAAAACAACAGCCAGTTCAGTTCTCTGGCTTCCTGTTCCAAAGCTTGATAGCGACTTTCCAACTCTTTATCCTGCCGGGTGCCTTCCAGAATGTCCAGATAAATATTCCGGTTGTAATCCGAATATTCCTTCATCCCCAGTCCGGCATATGTCACGCTCAACTGCTCACGTATCCGTGAAATCCACTCGGGCACTGTCTTCATTTTCTGCTGTATCCATCCCTTCTCCACAGAAATCGTATCTCTGCGACCATATGTTTTTAGCCAGTCCAAACTATCATGGCAATCGTAAAAACGACGATGATGATTGTTGACGCATTCCAAAGCCAACTCCAATGTATCGAGTGCCGCTTCATACTGTCCGTGTGCATTCAGATACTTGCCGATAGATACATAAGCTCCCGCAATCTGATATAAATCATTGTATTGGCGGAATTTCTGCAAAGCCAACTGTCCCAGACGCATCGGTAGCAACGAGTCTATCGGTTCTCCAAACTGTTTCAACGCATGCGAACGACGACTTTGGAAGAATTCATAGTTATCCGGAGAAGCCGTCAGATTGGCCAGTCCCTGCACCCCGTTTCCCTCGAAATAGAGATACCCTTTCCGGGAAGCCAGCCTCCAAGTAGTGTATAGTTCGTCAAACTCTTTCAGTCGTCGTTCGTCCGAAGTTTCTCCGTTACACAAGGAGGCTGAACCTTTTATATAATGATAATATAATAATTGATTGGTGTCCGCCGCCAGTTCCTCATTCTCCGGAACTTCATTGATAGATGCCACTGCTTCCGAACGTTGCTGCAAGTAATAATAGTAGACGGCTGATACGATATGAAATTCCGAACGGGCGTAAGCCAACCGCATCCGTTCGTGTTTATCTACGAAAAGGTTATTGTCTTCGGCAATGCGTTTCATGCGGCGCAAGGCACTGTTATGATAATCGTAAAACTCCTTATTCATTGCCGTCCGCTGATAAATCTTCATCAGCCCGACATCTGCAATCAGCAGTTCCAGTTCGTTCTTCGTCAAGTCGTAGACTTCACGGTGATACTTCTCCGCTTGCTCAAAATCCATGCGCATGAAAGCACAGAACCCCAGATTATTGCAAGCTTCCGCTTTCCCCTGCCGATAGAGCCCTACTTCCTGATAGGCTTTTGTTGCCGCACAGCAAGAGGAATCCAGATTTTTATAACGATAAGCATAAGCCACTTGATTGAGCGAATCTATCAGATGCACTTCCCTAGTGGGAGCCGTACCCACGCACGAAACAGCCGCCATACCCATCAGGCATAGCACTCCCGCTGATAATAATATAGACGAAAGTCGTTTCACAAAGCAAAGCTACGAATAAATCCGGGAAAGAAAAATATTTTTTCTACAATAAGTCTTGTATTATGTAACGGGAAATTCATACCTTTGCAGCAAATTAACAAATAGGTAACATCTATTACAAAAATGAGCCAAAAAGCACCCTTTATGGTATTCTCCGGAACAAATTCGAGATACCTTGCAGAGAAAATCTGCGCTAGCCTTGATTGCCCTCTAGGAAAGATGAATATCACCCACTTTGCTGACGGTGAATTCGCTGTATCTTATGAAGAGTCTATTCGTGGCGCCAATGTATTCCTTGTTCAATCCACTTTCCCTAATTCTGACAATTTGATGGAACTTCTGCTGATGGTAGATGCAGCCAAGAGAGCGTCTGCCAAGAGCATTATTGCCGTTGTGCCGTATTTCGGTTGGGCGCGTCAGGACAGAAAAGATAAACCTCGTGTTTCTATTGGAGCCAAGCTGGTAGCCGATTTGCTTTCGGTAGCAGGCATCGACCGTCTGATTACGATGGACCTCCATGCCGACCAAATTCAAGGTTTCTTCAACATCCCGGTAGACCACCTCTATGCATCGGCTGTATTCCTTCCTTATATAGAATCACTGAAACTGAAAGATTTGGTAATCGCCACTCCTGATGTCGGTGGTTCAAAACGTGCCAGCACATTCTCCAAATATCTCGGAGCGCCCTTGGTGCTGTGCAACAAGACACGCGAAAAAGCAAATGTTGTTGCCACCATGCAAATTATCGGTGACGTAAAAGATAAGAACGTAGTCTTGGTTGACGACATTGTAGATACTGCCGGCACCATTACCAAAGCAGCCAACGTTATGTTGGAAGCCGGTGCCAAGTCTGTCCGTGCCATTGCCAGTCACTGTGTAATGTCCGACCCGGCCTCTTTCCGCGTACAAGAATCCAGCTTGACGGAAATGGTATTTACAGACAGTATCCCTTATTCCAAGAAATGTGCGAAGGTTAAACAATTGAGCATTGCCGATATGTTTGCCGAAACCATCAAGAGGGTAATGAATAATGAGTCAATCAGTTCGCAATACATTATCTAAAAGGGGTTCCCTTGTTAGATATTAAAAGTTGAAAATTAAAAATTAAAGCTGCGCAGTTCGAACGAACATTGCGCAGCTTTAATTTTTAATTTTCAACTTTTAATTTATTCAAGTCTTCCCATCTTATAAGTTCCCTTCCGTATCACCTTTCCGTTTTTATCCGTTTCTACAAACGCACCGTCTTTCTTTCCTTGCTTGAAGAAGCCCTCATAACGGTTACCGTTTTTGTCTTCCTGTACGCCGCTTCCTTCTTCCAGTCCGTCCACAAAACTGCCTTTATACTTGGTGCCGTCTGTCAGCTTTAATGTGCCCTGCCCGTTGAACTTATTATTTTTCCATTCACCTTCGTAGGAGTCTCCTACATTCCATCGGTATGTACCGTAACCGTTGCGTTGGTTATTCTTCCATTCGCCGTCATACACAGCACCGTTTGCCCAGGTAAATGTACCGCGCCCGTCCTGCATACCGTCTTTGAAATTGCCTACATACTTGTTGCCGCTGGCATGATAATAGATACCTTCGCCCGTACGCTCGCCCTGTACATATGAACCTTCGTAGCGGTCGCCCGTATGGAAGAAATAGATACCCTTGCCATGCTGCATATCATCTTTCCAATCACCTACATATTTATCGCCATTGGCATATTCAAAAGTACCTTTGCCATCACGAACATCATTTTTCCAATGTCCGTCGTACTTGCAACCGTCATTCCAAACTAGCGATCCTTCACCGTCTTTCTTGTCATTCTTCCACGAGCCGACATATTTGGAACCGTTCTTCCACGTGTAAGTACCCTGACCTTCGCGCTTGTCGCCCATCCAGTCGCCCACATAAACATCACCGTTATAATAGTACATCGTACCCTTACCCTGTTGGTAATCCTGATACCACATGCCGTCATAACGATTATTATTCATAAAATAGTAAATTCCCCGGCCATGCTGTTGGTCCTGAAACCATTGGCCTTCATACTTTTCGCCATCGGGAAAAGAATAAACGCCATAACCTTCGCGTTTGCCTTTCACATATTCGCCCTCGTAGACATCACCGTTCTTGAAAACGGTTTTACCTTTTCCATTGGGCTTGCGGGATTTCATTTCACCGGTATATACCGCACCGTCCTTAAACGTATAGGTTCCGATTTTTATATCTGAAGAAAAAGTACTTTTTATTTTATCCATAAAGCCACCTTTTTTCTCTTGGGCTGTGGCATTACCTTGTGACAAAAACAATAAAATGAGTGCAGTATATAGATATTTCATCTTTGGTTACAAATTTCTAGATTAGGAATAGGGCAAAGATACAATTTATCTGCCAAACCTGCAGGGTGCTCCCCGCTTTTTATGACATTTTTTGCCCGATATGACTTCTTTTAATTTCTCTTTGCATAAATGTCGCCCGGCAAGTTCGCGTATGTCTTCCGGTGTGACGTCTTTTATTGCATGCAGGGCATCCTTAAAGTAAGTATCGGTAAATCCCGAAATCTGTATGAATATCCATGCATCTGCCAGCGAAAAAGCCGACTCATAGCTGCGGCACATCTCCCCCAGCATATAGTTTTTTACGGTAACCAGTTCTTCGTCAGACACCCGCTCGCTCTGCAAACGATCTATCTCATGATAAACTTCTTCGATGAGAGGCTCCACAAACTCGTTGGTTGTTTCTGCATTAATCACCAACATCCCCTTCCCCGGATAAGGCACAATTCCGGCAGAAATTCCATAGGTATAACCTTTCTCCTCGCGAATGTTAGACATCAGCCGGCTTCCAAAATAGCCACCGAAGAGGGTTACCAATACACGTGCTTTCAAATAATCGGGATGTGTGCGTTCCAACGACAACATGCCCATGCGGACTGCACTTTGCATAGCGTCGGCACGCTCCACAAAAATCCGTTTCTCACCGGATGAAACAGGAAGATATTCCTTTCTCTCCGGTTTCCGGAAATCCTGCCCGAAAGGCTCATCTCCAAACAACGCCTCTATGCGGCGGATACAATCGTCGCTAACCTTGCCGGAAAGGTAAATACTGCAATTCGTCGAATGATAGTGCCGGTTATAAAACTCCTGCAACACATCCGGATGAATTTTGTAGTAATCCTCCTTTTGCACCAACCGCCCGCAGGGATGTTGCTCACTGCACACGGCTTTCATCAGCGCGCGATGTGCCAGAAAATCTACCTTAGAAGAATTTACAAGAAATTGCTGAACGTTATTGTCTACGATGACATTCAATTCTTTTTCCGGAAATATGGGCTCTTTCACGATAGACTCCAATATTTCCAACGTCTGCGACAAATATTTATTCAGGGAATTGAGAGTGATATAAGCATATTCCGACGCACTGGACAATTCCAGCCACGCTCCGTAATAATCCAGCTTTTCGGCAATTTCCGATGCGCAATAACGGCGTGTTCCTTCACGCAGCATCCGGTTGGCAAAGAGTGCCTGCAAGGGTTGCGACTGTTGCCAGCGTCCGCCTTCCATCAACACGTCGATGCGCACTACTTCATTGTCACCGGCATTCAGCATATTCAAAGGGATGCCATTGGGCATTATAATGCGCCGGGGCGCTTGTACCCCTAGTTGTTAAACCTCCCGAATGTCGGGTTGAACCATTCTATCCAAATATATCATCAATCAAATACTCGTTAACCTTTCAGAGTTTGCAGGAACTGTTCCGCACGTTCCAAATCCTGGGGTGTATCAATACCAATGGTTTCCACTTCTGTGATACCCGCTTTTATCGTGTATCCGTTCTCCAACCAGCGTAGTTGTTCCAGCGATTCCGACAGTTCGAGGGACGACTGGGGCAATGCGGTAATCTCCCTCAATACTTCTACGCGGTAGGCATACAAGCCGATATGTTTATAATAGGTATGGTTCGTCAGCCAGTCCTGCTTGCCTGCATTACGTTGGTAAGGAATGATGGAACGGCTGAAATAAAGTGCGTTCATGTTTTTGTTCAACACTACTTTGGGAGAGTTTACATTCTCCAACGCTTCGAAGCCGTTGTCCACCGTGAAGGGTTTCACTAATGTGGCAATCTGCGTTGCAGGGTTATTAAAGCAAGCCTTGACTGTTTCCAGTTGCAATGGCTGGATAAAAGGTTCATCCCCTTGGATGTTCACCACCACATCATAGTCCCCTCCTACTTTCGTGCAGGCTTCATAGCAACGGTCCGTACCGCTTTTATGGTGTACGGAAGTCATCACCACCTTTCCGCCGAATGCCTTGACGGCAGCCTCGATGCGTTCGTCGTCGGTAGCTACATAAGCATCATCCAGCACATCGGACACTTGTTCGTACACTCGTTGTATGACTGTTTTTCCACCCAACAGTGCCAATGGTTTGGCAGGGAAACGCGTAGAGGCGTAACGAGCGGGAATAATTCCTAGAAATTTCATTTGTATATTTACTGTTTAACTATTTACCATTCACGATTAAGGTTGTTCCAACTCTTGCATCCCCCGGCAGATATAATCACGCTTCAGGTCCTTGGGCTTAAATACCCTGCCGTCACACGACAGTAAATCAATATCCAGCCGCACAATCTCCTGTTCCTTGTCTTCAAGTGTTCTTCCGGCTTCCCGCTCGATGGCCTTGAGCCGAGCCGTCACTTCCGCAGCGTCATAATCGGAGAAGAAATGCGCCACCTGATTGGAAAATAAAGAGGGACGTTGCAAGTACAACGGCTTCGTATCTGCTTCTGCCGAAAAACGAATGTCCGGAAAGAACTCAGCCAATCGTCTACGGGCTAACGCGAGGTTCTCTTTCCGCTGCTCGTTACTACCTATGCAAATTGTGTAAAGCACTTGAATAAATTAAAAGTTAAAAATTAAACGCTATAAATCAACGTTCGCAACATGTAAAAGTCAGTATTTCTATTTTAATTCTTAATTAAAAATATCGTCCAATCCTAAGTCCGAAGCTGATCCTGTTGGCTCATCAAAGCCAGCGTCTCCGCAAGGGTCGAAACCATCGGGCAATTGGAACGTCTCGGTTTCGTCATAGCCTAGGGACTTGTCCGCATAAACGTTCACCATATATTTTGCCCAAATAGGCAAAGCCATAGAAGCACCTTGCCCATGAAGCATGGTGTCGAAATGGATGTCGCGGTCTTCACCGCCTACCCAACAGCCGGATACCAGCGAGGGTGTAAAGCTTATAAACCAACCGTCGGCATTATAGTTAGTCGTACCCGTCTTGCCACCCATGTCGGCTTTTACACCCAGGCGACGAACACGGTTACCCGTACCATCATTGATTACGGCACGCAGCATCACCAGCATTTTGTAAGCGCTCGACGCACTAATTACTTCCTGCATTTCGGGCGTAAACGTAGACAACACATTACCTTCACTATCCTCGATACGAGTGACGAACACCGGAGCTACGCGAATACCTTTATTGGGAAATGCCGTATAAGCACTCACCATTTCGCCTACGGAGATTTCACAAGGTCCGAGGCACAAAGATACGGAAGGGACAATATCCTTATTGCGCACTCCAAAACTGTGTACCAATCGTTTTAATTCATACGGGTTCAGCTTGCTCATCAGATAGGCGGTAATCCAGTTATCCGAATTGGCTAATCCCCATTTAACGGTCACCATTTCACCGTAACGCTTGTTATTGGCATTTCGGGGTGTCCACGGTTTCCCGTTCTCATCAATCAGCGTGTATTCCACATGACGCGCCTGGTCACAAGGAGAAAAACCATTCTCCATAGCCAGCGAATATACATAAGGTTTCATCGTAGAGCCTACCTGACGACGACCCACCATTGCCATGTCATACTTGAAATAGTTATGGTTCGGTCCGCCTACATAAGCCTTCACATGTCCGTTTCTCGGGTCCATCGACATGAAGCCCGCACGCAGGAAGAACTTATAATAACGTATGGAGTCCATGGGCGTCATAATCGTATCCTTCTCTCCGTTCCAACTGAACACGGACATCTGCTCGGGAGTGTCGAACGCCTTTTTGATAGCCGCCTCCGATGCTCCGGCATTTTTCATGATGCGGTAACGGTCGGACTGCTTCATGGCGCGTCCCAGAATTTCATCCACCTGCTCCTGCGTCAACCGGAATGTATAGGGCGCTTTCTTGGCTCCTTTCTTTTCTTTGAAGAAGTAACCCTGCAACTCTTTCAGATGTTCGGTCACCGCATCTTCTGCATATTGCTGCATACGGGAGTTGATGGTGGTATAAATTTTCAATCCGTCGGTGTACAGGTTATAATGACTGCCGTCTTTCTTGGTATTCTTTTCGCACCAGCCAAACAGCGGATTTGTTTCCCAGTCGAGGGAGTCTTCGTAATACTTCTGCATCTGCCAACCGCGATAATCCGACTTCACGGGCTTCTTCGCATTCAGCACACCACGTAGGTATTCGCGGAAATAGGTGGCGAGTCCTTCGTTATGGTCTACACGGTGATAAGAAAGCTTCAGCGGCAGTGCTTGCAACGAGTTACACTCGGCAGCAGTGATATATCCGGCTTTCCGCATTTGGTCGAGTACCACATTGCGGCGTCCGCGCGTCCGTTCGTTATAGCGTACCGGATTATAGAGCGAAGGATTTTTGCACATGCCCACCAACGTGGCGGCTTCCTCTGTCTTCAAATCCTTCGGTTCGCAACCGAAATAAGTGAAAGCGGCAGTCTTCACGCCGACCGCATTGTTCAGGAAGTCGAACTTATTCAGGTACATCGTTAGGATTTCCTCTTTCGTGTAATAACGTTCCAGCTTCACGGCAATCACCCACTCGATAGGCTTCTGAAACAAACGTTCCGTAAAATTATCGGCACTGGGCGAATAGAGCTGCTTGGAAAGTTGCTGGGTGATGGTACTACCTCCACCCGCATTTGCCTGAAAAAAGAGACCGCGCTTCACCACGGCACGGAGCAGGGCAATGGCATCCACCCCCGAATGTTGAGTAAAGCGTACGTCTTCCGTTGCAATCAAAGCGTTAATGATGTGGGGGGAAATGTCACTATATTCCACGAATACACGATTTTCCTTACTATAAGAATAAGTGCCCAGCACTTTCCCGTCTTCGGAAAAGACTTCGGTGGCAAACTTGTAATTCGGGTTTTCAAGGTCTTCGACAGGCGGCATATAGCCAATCCAACCTTTTGATATCGAGAAGAAAATGATGACGCATCCCAATGCTATCAATGCCAGTAAAATCCAAAGGCATTTAATGATTTTCTTTATCATGTTTACTTTAAAGATTTCAGTGTTTACAATAGGGCAAAGGTACGTAATTATTATATATTATAGTCGATTTCCATCTTTTTTTTAGTTGTTTTTCGAGTATTAACGAATGTTTGTCACTGCTTTTCACCTACATTCTATACGCTCTCCCCTAGGGAAACCTTATTTGCTCCCATTGGAAACTTGCCTTGCAAGCAAGTAAAGCTTAAAATAAAGCCTTTATTTGTAGAAATCAAAGCTTTATTTGTAGGAATAAAACCTTTATTCTTATAAATAAAGGCTTTATTCTAAGGTTTACTTACGGGTGAAGTATCTTTTCCTTTCGGACAAAATAAGTTTGGCAGGCATAGATGCAATATATAGTTAGTGATGGGGAGTTATATCCTAATAAAATTCTCGCAAAAAAGGCCCTGCATATTTTCGTTCACCGCATCTTTTTTCTACCTTTACACTCTCGAAAAGTAAAATGAATATCAACGATATGGAAAACAGAAGTTTAGTCACCATTGCCGAGCACACCAAAGAGAAAATCCTCTACATGCTCGAAATGGCTAAAGAATTTGAGGCAAAGCCCAACCGGCATTTGCTGGATGAAAAAGTTGTCGCTACCCTATTTTTCGAGCCTTCCACCCGCACCCGTTTGAGCTTTGAAACTGCTGCCAACCGTTTGGGGGCACGTGTCATCGGCTTCAGCGACCCCAAGGCCACCAGTTCGTCCAAAGGCGAAACGCTGGAAGACACCATCAAAATGGTGAGTAATTATGCCGACATCATCGTGATGCGCCACCATCTGGAGGGAGCCGCCCGCTATGCCAGTGAGGTTGCCACCGTGCCGATAGTCAACGCCGGGGACGGGGCCAACCAGCATCCGTCGCAAACCATGCTCGACCTCTACTCGATTTTCAAGACACAGGGCACACTCGAAAACCTGAATATTTTCCTGGTGGGCGACCTGAAATACGGACGTACCGTGCACTCCCTGCTCATGGCCATGCGCCACTTCAACCCTACCTTCCACTTCATCGCTCCCGAAGAGCTGAAAATGCCGGAAGAATACAAGATTTACTGCCGGGAACACGGCATCAAATACGTGGAGCACACGGAGTTCACGGAAGAAGTCATTGCCGAGGCAGACATCCTCTACATGACTCGTGTGCAGCGTGAACGCTTCACCGACCTTATAGAGTACGAACGGGTGAAGAACGTCTATATCCTGCGCAACAAGATGCTGGAACACACACGCCCCAACCTGCGCATCCTGCATCCCCTGCCCCGTGTCAACGAAATCGCCCTCGATGTGGACGATAATCCCAAGGCGTATTACTTCCAGCAGGCGCAAAACGGCTTGTATGCCCGCGAAGCCATCCTCTGCGATGTACTGGGCGTCACGCTGGACGATGTGAAGAACGATAATAAAATTAAGTATTAGGTATTAAGTATTAGGTATAACCATGCGGAATGACCGCACAGTTTAATACTTAATACCTAATACTTAATACCCAATATTTAATACCAATACTTTATCAAAATGAGTAATAAAAAACAAGAATTGCAGGTAGCCGCTCTAGAGAACGGCACTGTCATCGACCATATACCGTCCGAGAAACTGTTTGCGGTAGTATCTTTGCTCGGGCTGAGACAGATGAACAACAACATCACCATCGGCTTCAATCTCAAGAGCAAAAAGTTGAGCACGAAAGGCATCATCAAGATTGCCGACAAGTACTTCTGTGATGAAGAAATCAACCGCATTGCCGTGGCAGCTCCCAACGTCAAGCTGAACATCATACGCGACTACGAAGTAGTGGAGAAACGCGAAGTAAGCCTGCCCGACGATTTGCACGGTCTCGTGAAATGCGCCAATCCAAAGTGTATCACGAGCAATGAACCGATGCCGACGTTATTCCACGTCATAGACAAGGACAACTGCGTAATCAGGTGCCACTACTGCGAGAAGGAACAGAAAAGAGAAGACATCGAGATTTTATAATGAAGGAAGATTGGAAACCGGGAACAATAATTTATCCGCTGCCCGCCGTATTGGTGAGTTGCGGCAGTAAGCCGGAAGAATATAACATACTGACGGTGGCATGGACGGGAACGATTTGTACGAACCCGCCCATGTGCTATATTTCCGTGCGCCCCGAACGCCATTCCTACGAGATTATCAAGCGGAATATGGAGTTCGTCATCAACCTGACAACCAAAGACATGGCACGTGCCACCGACTGGTGTGGTGTCCGTTCGGGCAAGGACTATAACAAGTTCGACGAAATGCATCTGACTCCCGGCAAGAGTACCGTTGTCTCCGCCCCTCTCATCGAAGAATCTCCGCTTTGCATCGAATGCCGGGTGAAGGAAATCGTTGCTCTCGACTCTCATGATATGTTTATTGCGGACGTTGTAAATGTACGCGCCGATACCGACAACCTGAACCCGGAAACGGGCAAACTGGAACTGGCAGAGACAAATCCGCTGGTGTATGTGCACGGCGGATATTACGAACTGGGCGAGAAAATCGGAAAGTTCGGATTGTCGGTCGAAAAGAAGAAAGAATAAGAAAATGAAACGAGGACTATTTTTAATCGGTTGGTGCCTGCTGCTTTTCTCCACATCAGTGTGTGGGCAAAATCCTGTCGTACCCGGCACACCGGAGCCGGAACGTCCTCAACACCGCCACCTCCACGACCGTCCTGTGAACTTCGGTGTCAAAGGCGGTTTTACTTCTTCGCTTTTTCTTGTCTCCAATTTCATCCTGAACGATGTCAAGATTGACGAGGTTCAGAACAACTACAAAATAGGCTATTTCGGCTCGCTCTTCATGCGTGTCAACTTCGGCCGCCACTTCCTGCAACCGGAAATATCCTATACGGTGAACCGCTGCAACATCGCGTTTGAAAGGCCGCAGGCGGAAGATACTCCCGAAGGCAATATCCCCGAAATGGCTTCTATCACCTCTTCGCTCCACAGCTTTGAGGTCACCGTGATTTACGGATATAATTTCATTAAAGAAGGCCCCTATAGCCTTGCCGTGTTCGGAGGCCCCAAAATACGCTACATTTGGGACAAAAAGAGTGAAGTCACTTTTGAGAATTTCGGTCAACAGGAGATTGAAGAAGATTTATATCCATTCAACCTCAGTTTCACCACTGGCGTAGCCGTCACGATTTCGCGTATATTTTTTGATTTCCGCTATGACATCGGGTTGCACAACATATCCAGACGTGTCCGCTACAAGCCGGCACCTGCCGGATCGCTCGGCGAAGAGGGAGACGCCGTTCCCATCACCCGAATTCGTTTCCACCGACGGGATAACGTTTTCAGTTTTTCGTTAGGTGTGTTCTTTTGACAGGAAATTTCTTCCTCTTCTTACAGTTTATTCATTTATTTCCTTTAAATTTGTACGCTTAATAAGAGAATTATAGATTTATCAAACTTATCTAATAAGCAAGAATGAAAAGAGACGATTTAATTTTCGACATCATCGAAAAAGAACATCAACGTCAGCTCAAAGGCATTGAACTGATTGCATCAGAGAACTTCGTAAGTGACCAAGTTATGCAGGCAATGGGTTCCTGCCTCACCAACAAGTATGCTGAGGGTTATCCCGGCAAGCGTTACTATGGTGGTTGCGAAGTAGTGGATCAAATCGAGCAAATCGCTATCGACCGTTTGAAGAAAATCTTCGACGCAGAATGGGCTAACGTACAGCCGCACTCGGGTGCGCAAGCCAATGCTGCCGTATTCCTTGCCGTTCTAAATCCGGGCGACAAATTCATGGGACTGAACCTGGCCCACGGCGGTCACCTGTCTCATGGTTCATTGGTGAATACTTCCGGCATCATCTACACTCCTTGCGAATATAACCTAAATAAGGAAACCGGACGCGTGGACTACGACCAGATGGAAGAAGTTGCCCTGCGCGAGAAGCCGAAAATGATTATCGGCGGCGGTTCTGCCTATTCACGCGAATGGGACTACAAGCGTATGCGCGAAATCGTAGACAAGGTAGATGCTATCTTATTGATTGACATGGCGCATCCTGCCGGACTGATTGCAGCCGGTGTATTGGATAACCCGGTGAAATATGCCCACATCGTGACTTCTACTACGCACAAAACGCTGCGTGGTCCCCGTGGCGGTGTTATCATGATAGGGAAGGACTTCCCCAACCCGTGGGGTAAGAAGACTCCGAAGGGTGAAATAAAGATGATATCCCAATTGCTCGACTCTGCCGTATTCCCCGGCATTCAGGGCGGCCCGTTGGAACATGTCATTGCTGCCAAAGCTGTAGCTTTCGGTGAAATTCTGCAACCGGAATGGAAAGAATATGCTAAGCAGGTACAGAAGAATGCATCCGTATTGGCACAAGCTTTGATAGACCGTGGCTTTACCATCGTTTCCGGTGGTACGGACAATCACTCCATGTTGGTTGACTTGCGCAGCAAATATCCTAATTTGACAGGTAAGGTTGCAGAAAAAGCATTGGTTGCCGCTGATATCACTGTAAACAAGAATATGGTTCCGTTCGATAGCCGTTCTGCATTCCAGACTTCCGGTATTCGTCTCGGTACTCCTGCCATCACAACCCGTGGTGCCAAAGAAGACCTGATGTTGGAAATTGCCGAAATGATTGAAACTGTTCTTTCTAATGTAGAGAACAAACAAGTGATTGCTGAAGTACGTGCACGCGTAAATAAGACGATGGAGAAATATCCGCTGTTCGCATACTAAAATAGTTGAAAGTTGAGAGTTGAAAGTTAGGCTGCGCTATTATGCCGCATGGTAACTTTCAACTCTCAACTTTCAACTATTAAGAGAGTCCCTCAATATTTCCATCCACAATATCAATATGTTGTGCTTGCGGTTCTTTGGGCAGGCTTGGCATACGAAGAATTTCTCCGGCAACAGCTACTATCATTTCCGCACCGTTATTGATTACAATATCCTTGATATGGAACTCGAAATTATTGACCGCACCGTATATCTTCGGGTCGGCAGAGAATGAATACTGTGTTTTGGCAATGCAGACGGGATAATGGGCAATTCCCATTTTCTCGATAAGACGTATCATCTTGCGGGAAGCACTGCTATATGTCACGGCACTGGCACCATAAAGGTTGCATGCCACTTTTTCTATCTTCTGCTGTACCGAGTCGTCCTCCTCATACGTATATTGCAGAGGAGCCGAAGGAGTTTTCTCTATCGTATCTACCACCAGATTAGCCAACTCTACCGCTCCTTCACCACCTTCGGCAAAAGCATTGTTGACGGCAAAGCCCACTTTCAGGTTCTCTTCGCAATGACGGCGGATAGCTTCCACCTCCTCGTCCGTATCGCTGGCAAAACGATTGAAAGCAACTACGATGGTCTGACCGAAATAGCGTAAATTGCGGACGTGCTTGTCAAGGTTTCTGAGTCCTTCTTTCAAACCTTCCATATTCGGTTCTTTGATACGGTCCAGGATGACACCACCGTGCATCTTCAAGCCTTATGCGGTAGCAACGATAACCGTCAACTTGGGCTGCAAACCACTTTTATGACACTTGATATTGTAGAATTTCTCTGCTCCCAGGTCTGCCCCAAAGCCAGCTTCCGTCACAACGTAGTCTCCGAAAGTCATTGCCATTTTGATGGCGAGAAGGGAGTTGCAACCGTGTGCGATGTTGGCGAATGGGCCACCGTGAACAAAAGACGCTGTTCCTTCGGTAGTCTGCACCAAGTTGGGATGAATAGCATCTTTCAGCAATACGGTGATTGCTCCTGCTATACCTAAGTCTTTTACAGTAAACGGTTTATCTTCATAAGTAAAGCCTAGGATTATATTCTCAATCCGCCGGCGGAGATCTTCTATGTCTTTCGACAAACAAAGTATTGCCATAATCTCAGATGCAGGCGTAATATCGAAGCCGGACTCCAGAGTTACACCGTTGGTGCGCGGTCCAAGTCCGGTGACGATGCTGCGCAGGGAACGGTCGTTTACATCGAGCACACGCCGCCAGATGATTTCTTTTAGGCCGAAGCCTTCTGCCTGGTGCTGATAGATATAATTATCCAGCAAGGCGGAAATCATATTATGGGCTGAGGTGATGGCATGGAAATCTCCGGTGAAGTGTAAGTTTATTTTCTCCATTGGAAGTACTTGGGCATAGCCGCCGCCTGCCGCCCCACCCTTCATGCCGAAGCATGGGCCGAGTGACGGTTCGCGCAAGGCAACGATGACCTTCTTCCCAATCTTGTTCAGTCCCAGAGCCAGGCCGATGGAGACGGTTGTCTTTCCAATGCCTGCCTTGGTAGCGGTGATGGCAGTCACGAGGATCAGATTGCTTTGCTTCACCTTTTCCTCATCAACCAGATGTTCAGGAATTTTAGCAATATAGCGTCCGTAATTCTCCACTTCATCACGGGGAATGCCGATACTCTCTGCCACCTGCTTTATCTTTTTCAGCTCTACACTTCGGGCTATTTCATTGTCCGATTTCATATATAAATTTATTTTAATGGTTCATATAAATGCTGTTTCGTAAATGGGAATTTAGGGGCGTAGCGCCCCGGCAAGGTTTCCCTTCGGATGATACCAAGACTATCTCAGCTCCCCTCCTCCCGGGAGGAGGGGAGCCCAAAGGGCGGGGTGGTAGGTGAGAAAAAAAATCCTTTTATAAGAGGTATCTTGTAGCCTTTCCTACCACCTCCCCCCTACGGGTACTCCTCCTCCCAGGAGGAGGAGAGTTGAGATACTTTTATACGCCCGCTAAATTATCATTTACTTTTTTGAAAGTTGCAAAGATAGTGCAAATCGGGCGTAATACAACTATCAGCCGCTACTATTTATACCATATCATCTCCCGCCTTGGCAAACTTGATGCGCACCGTCTTATGGAAAGGAATGAAGCGGGATACGACGGCAAGCACCACCGTTATGACAAGCAGATACCCCAGAATTTCCTTCAATGCCAACAAGAGGCTTTGTTGCTGCAACGTTGCATAAAGGCCGGCGGTAGCCATTTGCACCCCTTCGGCATATCCATGTCCTTATGCCAGACTGCTGCTCAACGCGCCGGCATACTTGGAAACCGCCAACGGGTCGACCAGCGTGAAGTTCTCCGACAGGGAGCACATGTACTTCTGTTGCAGATTGTAGAGCAGATTGCTATAAAAGGAAGTCGCCATGACAGGCGCCAACACCGAACGGAAGATTATCAGGAAGAAAGCATTGGACAACAATATCTTAGGGTTCAAGTCTTCCACAGCAAACAGCGCAAACGCTATAATCAGCACCAACATGCCGAAGCCCCGCAGGAATATCGGGAAGAAAAGCATCTCATACGTGCTGCTTGGTGAAATGCCGAAATAGAGTATAGCGAAAAAGACCGCGAAGCAAGCCAGCCCTCCCGCCACAAGGAAACGAAAATGCCAGCGCTGCCACCTGAACCACCAGAAACAGACGAAAGCGCCCAGTATGTATCCCGGCAGGAGATATATGTATATGGAATACGTGCGCGTGGAGTCCACCTGAAGAATGGAAACCATGTAATTGGTCATCAGTGTGGTGGATGTACTGAAAAACATGACCAGCATCATATAGAAATACCACAGCACTGTCTTGAAGTGATAAAGCGGCTCCAGGTTGACATAGGGCGTCTTCGAATGATACTGTATCCAGATGAAGAGAGCGATGAGCATGGGCGCCACCACGATATAGAGGCAGATGCGGGGCGACGACATCCAGTCGAGCACATTTCCGTAATTGACGACGTACATCAGCATCAGCAATCCCGCAGAAGCAATCATCATTTCGCGGATATGCAGTTCCTCCATCGTCACCTTCTTGAGCGGGCGGTCGTGGCGGAAGCAGATTATCACCACCAGAATAGCCGCCAGGATGAGCAGCATCATGAAGTAATACATATACTTCCAGTTATAATAATAGGCCAGTTCGGCAGTGATAATCATGGACAACTGTCCTCCCCCATACACCAACGGATAGAAATAGGAGTAAAACTCACTACGCACATTATGACGGCTGAATATCCTCTGCGCCCGGCGGATGAACCACAACATCAGGAAACCTTTCAAGAAACCGATGAAGAAACTGCACACTATCAGTATATCCACCTGCTGCAAGTAGGCGCATATCCAACTAAGGAAGAACTGAAGCAGCATATCTCCCAACAACAGTAATTTGGAGGAAAACACACCCAGCACTTTAGGAATGATGGGATAAGCTATCGCCATGCCCGCCGAAGCGGCATAATACCCCATCGTGATGTCCTCCTTGTTCGTCCCCAGTGTGTTGGATACTTCCAGCATGCTGCCGGTATAAGAGCCGTTCAGCATCGTCACCGGCAGGATGATGAGAAAGATACTCGCCAACCCCAACCATTCGGGCACCCAGTTGCGGACGGGCACTTCCAACTCTGCCATCGTCCTCATGGGCGCAAGGCTTCAGTCTCAACCATCATGCCTGCCCGCAGATGCTGCATGTCTTCGGGCGATATTTCTTCCAGGTCGATGCACACAGGGATGCGCTGCTGCACCTTCACGAAGTTTCCCGCCGAATTGTCCGTGGGCACCAGTGAATATTTGGAACCGGTAGCCTCCGATATGGCGGTCACCCGGCCCTTGAACATCTTGCCGGGCAAGGCATCCACCATGATGCGCACTTCCTGGCCGATGAAGATATGGGCTATCTGCGTCTCCTTGTAGTTGGCGGTGATCCATTTGCCCTTATCGCGCAGCAGATAAGAAATGGTCTGTCCGGCTTGCACGAACTGCCCCGGTTCGAGGGTGCGGCGTCCCATGTATCCGTCGTAAGGGGCAGTCAGTACGGTGTAGGAAAGACTGAGATTTGCCAAGTCCAAGTCAGCCTCTTTGCGGAGGATGTTCGCCTCGGCCACGGTGGTCTTCTTGCTGGCTTCGGTATATTGCGACAAGGCAGCGTTCTTCCGTCCCACCAATGCCTGATAGCGTGCCTCGGCAGCTTCGTAGGCAGCCTTTGCCTGCTCGTATTGCTGCTGCGATACGGACTCCTCCGCCAGCAACCGTTCAAAGCGGTGATAGTCCTGCTCCAACTGCCAGAGGCTTGCCTTTGCTTCGGTGATATTGGCGTCCTGCACGGTGACGTTCATCTGGGAAGTCTGTATGCCGGAGTGAACCACCTCCTTCGACCCGCGCGCATCCATCAGTGCAGCTTCCGCTTCCTTCACCTTGATTTGATATTCGCGGTTGTCCAGTATCAGCAGGGTGTCTCCCCGGTGCACGTACTGATGCTCCTGAAAGCGGACATCCTGAATGTAGCCCGATACGCGGATATTGAGCGGGGCAACGTACTGGTCGACAAAAGCATCGTTCGTTATCTCATAGTGGACGTGGCGCCAGAAGTAATTGGCCGTAAACCAAAGTCCCGAACCTGCCAGAACGATACAAACCGCATTCAGGGTGATATTGCGTAAACGTTGTTTCCTCAGCTTTCTTTGTTTTTCTTTCCACACATTCATAATACAATACGATTTAATACGATTTAATCAGAGGCATCCACATGCCTTCTGAAGTTGATAATAAGTATAGATGACCCGTGTACGGGCGTTGGTCAGTTGCAGTTCCACGTTCAGCCGCACGGAGTTGGCATCCAGCAAGTCGGTCAGGATAACCAACTGGCTGAGGTAGCGGTTTTGCATGATGCGGTAGTTCTCCTGCGCCTGGCGGACGGAGAGCTTCAGCGCTTCCACTTGGTTCAGTGCTTCTTGATGGCGCAGATAGGCGGTGCGCACACCGACACGGATTTTCTGCATCTTCTGCTCTTCCTCGTTGCGGCGGAGGGTGACTGCCAGCTTGCTTGCCTTCACATTATGATTGTTCTTGTAGAAGGAAGACAGGGGAAAGAACACTGCCAGACCAACGTTCCAGTTGTTGTTGTACATATCATCCAACGTGCGGGAAATGGGGCGCGCCAATGTATTGGAGGCGTAGAGCGAGACATCGGGCAGGGAAACGGCACGCGTCAGACGGATGTCGTTTTGTGCCAGTTCGGTTTGTTTGCGGAGCTTCTTCATGGCGTGGTCGTTGGCAAAGGCTTGGGACACATAGTCCTCTTAGGGTTCGATGGCGACTGCCTGAAACAGCAAGGTGGTATCGGGTATCAACAGCAAGTTTTCGTCCTGCCCCAGCAGGATGTCCAGTTGCTGCGACACCAGGGTGATGCTGTTCTCGGCTTCTTGCAACGACAGGCGGTCGTTGGTCAACTGCATTTCGCTGCGTAGCACGTCGTTGTTCGTAATCAGTCCCTCCTCTTTCATCCGGCGGATGTCGTGCAAGCGACGTTCCGACTCCTCGATGTTCCGCGACAGGACTTCGTGTTTCCGGTACAGACTGAACAGGTTCATATACTCTTCGAGCAGTCCGAGCTTCACTTCCGCCTGGTCGGTTTCCGTCTGCAAGGAGGCAAGCGTCTGCTGCAAGCCTGCCTTACGGATGGAGTAATGTATCTTTCCTCCGCGATACAAAGGCTGCACGAAGTCGACGGCATAGTTCTGCGACCAGTCGGGCGCATCGGGGTGGACTACATCCGTCAGGCCGTGGCGGAAGACGACGGGCTGCCCCACGTAGCCGCCTTTGAGCCCTACCTGCAAGTCGGGAAGTTGCGCCGAACGGGCGGTTTGTAACCGTTCGCGGGCGGTGGTTTCCTGCAATGCGTCGGCTTGCAGCAGCAGGCTGTTTTGCACTCCCCGGTCGAATAACTGGTCTACGGTCAGGAAGAGGGAGTCTGCCTGCGCCAGCGCGGAGGGGGTATAAAAGAATACCCCAACAATCCTATTGTCAGGGGTTTATATATTCTCCAGTTCATCGTACACATCTTTCAATCCTGATAGAACCATGCGGATACGTTCCAATCCGATGGCCTGTTCCACTTGTTTGTAAACCCCGTCGAGGACAGGGAGTAGTTGCTGCCAGAACTGTTCTCCTTCCGAAGTGAGGTAAACGAGCTTGTTCCGACAGTCTTGTGCGTCTTCCTTCCGGCAGACGTATCCTTTCTTCTCCAAATTCATCATCAGGTTGGTGAGGCGCGCCTTGTCCTTTGCCGTACGCTCGGCCAATACTTGCTGCGTGATGCCCTGTTCGCGCCATAAACAACTCAATACTTGTAACATCTCGAACGTGATGTCGGCATCACTATTTTTCAATGTACGCTGCATGCAACGACGAAACGCCATGCGCGTCCGGAATATCTGCAACTGTAGTTCTCTAAACTCTGCACCTTCTTTCAGCATAATATACTTTTATCGTAAGCGGGCGCAAAGGTAGGGAAAATATGCTAATTAGTCAAATGTTGACTAATTTAATCAGATAGAAATAAATACCGGAGACTATAAAGGCAACAAGAACAACACCTGGCTAGAGAGAGTGCCACTCGCCATAGGACTGAACTCATCTAAGTATAGGACTGAGCTATCAAAACACCCGGATGTTTTGACCTATAACATCCGGATGTTTTGCACTAAAACATGGGGATGTTTGCACCAAAACATCCGGGTGTTTTGCCCCCTAAGGATACGAGTCAGATGGGTTAAGGCCGTTACTTAACCCATCTGAGTATAGGAGCCGTGACAAAACACCTTAGGAGAAGTGGGGGGATTTATCTTTTACTTGAACCGTGAAGTGTTCACCTTCTCGCGTTGTTTTTCTTTGTATCCACCGAACTTATACGTAAAGGACACGCCCAATTCGCGGAAACAACTGTAATGGTTCGTCACGTTCTGCGTCTCGAAGTGGATGCGCGGAGAGATTTGTCCGGTCTCGAAGATGTCGTTGCAATACAGATTGAGGATAGCCTTCCCTTGGGCAAAGCCATAGCGTAAGGCGGCATTTACATTGCCGGAGGTGGGCAGTTCGTAGATGCCCTGAATGGCATTGCTATGCACAAATCCGGTTACGGTCAGCTTCAAATCGGGCTTGGTGGAGAGCGTGAAGGTATTGTTCATCCGGGCAATGCCGTAGCACTTCTTCCGGTCGAAAGGAATGTCTCAAAAGTCGCCATCCTTTTCACGGTGCCATACGCCGATAAGCGTCAGGCGGGAGTTCAACCAGTTCTTCACTTTAAATGGTATAGACGCCTGCAGGCCTGCTTGCTGCTGATAGTCGAAATTCATGTGTTTATAGATTTCGACCAGGCGTTGCGATGATTGGTAGAGCGTCTGCATGGAGTAATCCTTGGTATGGTTGAACCAGGTGCTGAAGATATATTTGCCTTTCAGGATATACGTCAGGTTGAGGTCGTAGCTCTGCGCAGGCTTCAGGAACGGATTGCCGTGGATTTCGGAATAGCCGCCGCCGACGTAAGAGATGGCGTCTTGCACCGCCCAATAATCGGGATATTCCTTATCACTGCTCAATGCCAGTTGCAGGATATGCCCCGGTGCAGGGGTATAGCTCAGGTTGATGGTGGAATACCAGTCCCATTGGTTCCAAACCGATGTCTTATAGTGTTCTACGGCAAGAGAAACATCCAGAGACAGCTTGTCTCCGAAGCTTTTGTTGAAGCCGGCATAGATGTTCAGCGTCTGCTCCCGCCGGCGCGATTTGAGCGAAAAGAAGGCACCTTCGTTGTCTTCGGCTGTTTGACTGGTGCCGTCCTGCCCCAACTGCTCACCGGTCTCCGGGTCGTAATAGCACTGATAACTGTTGTCGAGACTGGTGGTATAAACAAGGCCGTAGTTCAATCCCCATCCGTTCTTCAAGCTGTGCTCCTGCGCCAGGAAGAACTTCCAGCGATTGATGCGTTGGCAGTCTTGGGTAAAGAAGTTGAGTTCTTCGCCCATCATGCGGCTGTATAGCAACTGGTCGGACGGGGAGCGATAGTAAGTCAGTTCGGCTCCGGCTTTCAGTCCGAAGGGAGTGCGGTAATCCAGGCGTCCGTTGTGCAGCCAGTCGGTGCTGTTGCTGCGGGCGGAGGACTGCTGCGTGCCGGTGATGTCCCGGGTGTTGTGATGGGTAGTATAATTGCCGTTATATACGAAACTCAACTGATGGTCTGTAGCGATGTCGTAATCCGTTCCCACACGGAAACTATGCGTATGCGTGCGGCTGCGGCCCACCTCATCGGTTGTTATGGGGTGAACCGTGCCGTCCGCCAACGTGTGCATAGCGTCTTTGTTCGTCGTAGTGTAATTGCGGCCGTGTTGGTGTGAGTAAAGAAAATCTGCTGAGAATTTATTCTGATTATAAAGCAGGCTGGCACGCTCCTCAAAGCCCTCATAATGGCTTTGCGCGTACTTGCCGTAGACTTCGCCCTGCAAGGAAGAAGGACCGTCGGTGGTTTGCTTCAGGCGGATGTTGATGAGGGCTCCGCGCACCTGATAGCGGGCGGGGGCGTTGTACATCACTTCCGCATTTTCTATGCGACTGGCAGGGATAGTCTTTAATAAGGAATAGAGTTGCTCGGTGCTCATATTCGTTACTTTGCCATTCAGTACGACGGTGACGCCCTGCCATGCCAGTTGCAAGGCACCGTTCATTTCAGTCACTCCGGGAAGTTCCTTCATGGCATCATAGGCATTGTCTGCGGGCAGGTCTTTGATGAGACGGGACAGGTCGTACACGAGTTTGCCTTGTGCAGCCTTCACCACCGGGCGTTCGCCGGTTATCATTACTTCGGGGAGGCTCTGGTAGATACTGTCCAGATGGGCATCGGAGGTTATAATGCTGTCGGCACTGAGTGTACGTTCTTCGCTTCTATTCGTGTCATCCGCCCTCTGTTGTGCGGAAAGTCCTGCACTCAGCAGGCAAAACGCAAATGATAAATAGTAAATTCGTTTCATGCTTATCTGTTTTATGGTTATTTCTACGATGCAAAGTACGGCATAAGCCACGAAACTCCGTGTTATCGCAGGCTTACCAAGTATTATCTACTGTTATCAGAAGAGTTATTTAGTCTTACCATATCATACAACGTATGGGGTAACTTCTTATCTTTGCTGCGTTGAAGCAGTAGAAAACTAACTATGAAATTACCTTTAAAGTATATTGCCGCACTCGTTATCGTCTCGCTGATAGGCATCTTCTCCTATCAGGCTTACTGGCTCGTGGGGTTATACCACACCATGAGCGATGATATGGAACGCAACATCATCGAGGCCATGCGCATGAGCGACTATAACGAAATGATGCTGCGAGTAGAAGAAATGCAGAAAGATACGATAGAGCACGGAGAAGTGAGCGTATCTGCCGGATACCAAGACGATGGAGAGGGCAAACACGCATTTGTGCGTAGCAGTACCACTATAGACCGCGAAGGCACACAAGCAGTCACCACCACTCAACGTACCTTTCCTCCAACAAATGACTCTACCGCCAATGTACTCTTCATTGATAAAAGCAAGGAAGAGGACAGTGTGCAATGGATGCGCCAGGACTCTGCCCAGAAGAAACTGGAAGAGAGCATCAAGGACACCAACGAAGTACACTCCGCCCTGAGAGCGGAAGGCACCTTGGATATGCTCCTGCGTAACCAGAACAGTATACTGGAACTGGCTACTTACTTCCAGCGGGGACTGCACTCCGGACTGGACATCATTCTCGACCCGAACGTTGCCGTATACGACAGCCTGCTCACCCTGCAACTGCAGGAACGGGGCATTGTGCTTCCCCATCGGTTGGAACATCTTTATACAAATGAAACCCACCAATTTGTAGACACTCTTGCCGTTACGGGCACCACTGGCTACATACCCGGCCCGAAGGCCAAACAATACAATTACGCATTCGACCTCAATACCCATCAGAGCTACCGCCTATGGCTGGAACCCATCGCCCCGTTGGTGTTGCGGCAGATGTCGGGCATACTCATCACGTCGTTCATCATCCTGATTGTTCTCGCCTTCGCCTTCTGGATACTCATCAGCACCATTCTGCGGCAAAAGACACTGGAGGAGATGAAAAGCGACTTTACCAACAACGTCACCCATGAACTGAAAACACCTATCGCCGTGGCCTATGCAGCCAACGATGCCCTGCTGAACTTCAATCAGGCAGAGGAGAAGGTGCAGCGCGACAAATACCTGCGTATCTGCCAGGAACAACTGCAACGACTCAGCGGATTGGTGGAACAGATACTTTCCATGAGTATGGAACGCCGCAAGACGTTCCGCCTGCATCTGGAGGAATTGTCCGTGAAGGAAATACTGGAACCGCTTATCGAGCAGCACAAGCTGAAAGCCGGGAAACCCGTACACATATCGGTAGAAATAGAGCCGAACAACCTGACCGTGGTGGCCGACCGTACCCATTTCAGCAATATCATCAGTAACCTGGTTGATAATGCCATCAAGTATTCGCAGGAAGAGGCGGAAATAAGCATCCGTTGCCGCACCGTCCGCAACGAAGCGGGCACACAGACGGAAATCTCCGTCAGCGACCACGGGATAGGCATCGCGGCAGAGAAACAGAAACATATCTTCGATAAGTTCTACCGTGTTCCTACGGGCAATCTGCACGATGTGAAGGGGCATGGACTGGGACTGTTCTACGTCAAGACCATGACGGAGAAGCATGGCGGAAGCGTGTCGGTGAAGAGCGAGCCGGGCAAGGGAGCACTTTTACCGTAAGATTGAACAAAAGAACTTAGCAACTAATCGGGATAACATAATAGGAAACGGGCGTTCCCATTAAAGGAAACGGGAGGCTATCTTATAGTATATAAAAATAGAACCTATGGATAAGATTAATGTACTGCTGGTGGAGGACGAAGAAACCCTCGCCATGATTATCAAGGACACGCTGGAAGGCCAGAACTTCATCATTCATACGGCCGGAGACGGTGAAGAAGGACTGTGCTTGTTCTTCGACCTGCGCCCCGATGTGGTAGTGGCAGACGTCATGATACCCCGCATGGACGGGTTTGAAATGGTGCGCCGCATCCGTCAGACGGACAAACGTACACCGGTACTATTCCTCACGGCACGCTCTGCCATCAACGATGTGGTCGAGGGCTTTGAGCTGGGCGCCAACGATTACCTGGAGAAGCCTTTCGGTATGCAGGAACTTATTATCCGCATCAAAGCCCTGGTGGGCAAGGCCTTCTCGTTCACCGAAACCGCCCCAAGGAAACCGCTAACTTCGAAATCGGTGATTATCGCTTCAATTCCATAACGCAACGACTGCGATACGTGGGCACCGCCATCGCCCCTCATGCCGAGACGGAAGTGGAACTCTCCCACCGAGAGTCGGAAATACTGAAACGCCTCTGCGAGAACCGCAACCAGGTAGTGAACACCCAGAACGTACTGCTAGACCTCTGGGGAGACGACAGCTTCTTCAACTCACGCAGCCTGCACGTGTTCATCACCAAGTTGCGGCACAAACTCTCGCAAGACGAACGTATCCGCATCGTCAATGTGCGCGGCATAGGATACAAGCTAATCATTTAAAGAAAAAGAAATAATACAAAGATATTTCCGGGAATAGAGGGAAAGATTTATCTTTGTTCAGCATCCTGCACAGCTTTGTGCGAATACTTACAAAAGACAAAGATATGAAACGATTTTTCTTCTGCATCATTGCATTATTCGCAGGTATCTCGGCAGTCTGCGCACAGAACGAAGTGCAGGCAGACAGCATACACTCTCCCGCCCTACCCGACGGAACACCACCGGAAGGGATATTCTCGCCCCATGTAAAGAGCTATGACGGCTTCCTGCTGGACATGAACCTGATGAAAATGGAAGCTCCCCGTCTGCCCAAGTTCACACTGGAAATACCGGATACCAGCAAAGACTACAGCCGCATCTTCCAGTTGAACCCGGATGTGACCTATTCGCAGGGACTGTCGAATGTGTTTTCCCTTACCAATGCCACCGTTTACAGCATGAACCCTTTCGGGCTGACGGGCTTCTGGTCTTCACCGGAGAACCTGCAAATGGGCAGCTTCAGGCTGAAGAACTGGATGCAGATTAATACTTACGGAGAGTATGACAAGGATGGATGGAAGGTGCGCAATCCTTCTGCCTTGCCGTGGGAGAAGAATAACTTCAAAGGAGCCTTTGAAATGAAATCGGCCAATGGTGCGTTCGGCATACGCATCGAGGTGCAACAAGGTAATAAATCGCCATTTTAATCTTCACCACAGATTACACGGATTAACACAGATTGAGGCACAGATTATTCTTATAAAAACGCAGATTAACGCAGATTTTCGCAAAGAAAACTCTATCCTATAAATAATCTGCGTGAATTTGCGTTAATCTGCGTTTCTTTAATTTCTTCTTTGAACTCTGTGAGACTCTGCGTCCTCTGTGGTGAAACAAACCATAACATTATGAGAAAGAAAGTGCTGATTATCGGAGCCAACGGCTTCACGGGGCGACGGATATTGGATGACCTTGCACGCAACCGGGCCTATCAGGTCGTAGGTTGCTCGCTACATGATGATTGTTGTCCCGGTTCGGGCGATTACCATTTTATCCGGACGGACATCCGTGATGCGGAAGTACTGGAAAGGTTGTTCAGCGAAGTACGCCCGGATGCCGTAATCAACACCTCCGCCCTCTCCGTCCCCGATTATTGTGAAACGCATCATGAGGAAGCAGACGAAATCAACATTACTGCCGTAGCCCACCTGGCAGAGCAGTGCGAAAGGTACGGAAGCCGCTTCATACATCTATCCACCGACTTCGTCTTCAGTGTAGATACCGACCGGCTTTATACGGAAGAGAATACTCCCTCCCCCGTGAACTACTACGGATACATCAAGCTGGAAGGAGAAAAACGAGTAGCTGCCATTTGCCGCAACTATGCCATTGTGCGGGTGGTAGTGGTATATGGCGAAGCTCTGCCGGGACAGCATGGCAATATACTGCAACTAGTTGCCAACCGGCTAAGAAGTAATACGGAAATACGTGTCGTTTCCGACCAATGGCGCACACCTACCTTTGTCGGCGACATTTCATGGGGAGTAGAGAAACTGATAAACCATCCCCAAAGCGGCATTTACCACCTTTGCGGAAGCGACTGCCTGACAATATCCGAAATAGCATACCGGGTTGCCGATGTACTAAAGCTAGACCGCTCGCTCATCATCCCCATCACCACCTAAGAGATGGGAGAAAAACGCCCCGTCCCCGTTTCAGCGGACTGAGCATAAAGAAGGCGAAACGGGAATTGGGATACTGCCCACATACATTGGACGAAGGAATAAAATTAGGTATTAGGTATTAAGCTGCGCTGTAATCTGCATAGCTAATACCTAATACTTAATACCTAATACCTAATTTTATATCAGCTCCGGCTCCGCCAGCCCTTTCTCTTTCCGGTAAGCCCGCACCATTCCCAGAATGATGTCACCGTACTTCTCCACTCCTTTCTTTCCGAAATAAGGGATACGGAGAAGTATAGCTTTATCTGCCGGCAAGAGGTTGCTGATACCGAGAATGGCTTTCTGCTGAATAACTGTATAGACAGGTAGTCCCAGTTGCACGGCTTCTGCATTTCTCCATGCCACCAGTTGCTTGTAAAGTTCTGGATGCAGAATATCCGAAGGAACTTCGACGGCGGTAGTCCGCTGTCCGTCAGTTGTTGCCCGCTGTTTCTTTTCGCGTGTCGGTTTCTCTATCTTCTTATCTTTCGATGTAGTAGCCGAGTCGTCGATAGAAAGTATCGCTTTCTGCTTGAGATATTCACCTACATGGAAACCATTCTGAATAACAAAGTCCAGCAATCCCTCTTTCAAGAGATATGCATCCTCCAACTCATTCGCAGCCTCCTTCAGCTTCCGGCTCAATTCTTTGTTATCCGTAGCGATGGCGGAGTTGCTCATCACGATGTCCAGCGGTTCGAGTTGCTCTTTGAAGTAGGTGGCTCCCAGATGAACACGTTCTTGCAATGTGCTGTCTGTCCTATAGTCCTGCGCAGCATCAATCAGTCGGTTGTATTGCAGGCTGAACTTCTGCGCTACCTTCGTCACCTTCTCATGAAAACGGTCGGTCTCCTCTTTGTAGGCTGCCAATTGTTTGGGATAGAGCTTATACAGATGTTCGTCTATCAGGCGTACATACCGTTTCAAAGACTGTTCCAAAGGTTCGAAGTCAAACAGTCCTGCCAACAGTTCGTGAAAATAAGCACGCTGCAACGAGTGAAAACGGTGCTCGTCAGGCTCGCTCTTGCGTGCCTCTTCCGTAAAACTATCTACAGCCTGGTCGCTAATCACCGCCCGCGCAGAAAGCGGAGTACTGAGCACCAACCCTTCCAGCGTCTTGCATCGGCTCAGGGCCACATACGTCTGTCCATGCGCAAAGGAAGCGCTCACGTCGATGATAGCGCGTTCAAACGTCAATCCCTGGCTCTTATGGATGGTAATGGCCCACGCCAGCTTCAAGGGATACTGGCGGAATGTACCTTCAATCTCTTCCACAATCTCCTTAGTCTCCTTATTCAGTACATATTTGGCGTTCGCCCACTCCTCTTCTTGCAGCAGGAAAGGGGTGTCACTGCCTTTGCTACACACCTCGATACCCATAGGAGAAACAGCAGTCACCTCGCCTATCATACCATTATAATAGCGATGCTCACCGGAGGAGTCGTTCTTCACAAACATGACCTGTGCACCTTGCTTCAGTTCGAGCACTTCATCGGTGGGATACATGTATTCAGGAAACTTCTTGTCAATCGTAGCACGAAAAGTATATGAACGGCCGGGCAGTTGCGCCAGCTCAGCATCATTAATGCGTTGCGCCTGATTGTTATGCGTGACGAGGCGGATATATCCCTCTTCCTTTCGGGGTTGGAAGCCAGGCTGATACCTGCGGTTCAACGCTTCCAATACTTGTGCGTCACAACGGTTTTCACGTACACGGTTCAGCAAATCAAGGAAAGCTCCGTCGCTCTGCCGGTACACGGTTTTCAGTTCAATCGTGCAGTATTCCGTCCGCTTCAAAGCCCGGCTGGAAAAGAAATACGGGGTATCATAATACTCTTTCAGCATCTGCCACTCCTCGTCCTTCACCACGGGAGCCAGTTGCTGAAGGTCGCCTATCATCAACAGTTGCACACCGCCGAACGGCTTATGATGGTCGCGGTAACGGCGAAGCATATCGTCCACCGCATCCAGCAGATCGGCACGCACCATGCTGATTTCATCAATCACCAGCAAATCCATGCTTCGTATAATATTGATTTTCTCCTTCCCGAAACGGAAGCGATAGGTAGCCTGACTATTCGTACTGAACGAGCTTTCGGGCACATAAGGTGCAAACGGGATTTGAAAGAAGGAGTGAATGGTTACACCGCCCGCATTTATCGCAGCTATTCCCGTAGGTGCAAGTACCACCGCCCGCTTCGGACTTTCTTTCTTTAGTTTTTGCAGAAAGGTTGTTTTTCCGGTTCCTGCCTTACCGGTCAGGAAAAGATGAGTGCCCGTATTTTCAATGAATTGCCACGCAAGCGCTAATTCAGGGTTTTGCTCCATTTAATCAATCGTTTTATTTTGTCAAAGATAAGGCTTATTTCATTATCCATGTTTCATTTTTCGGACTTATTTATGACTCACTCAGAAAATGTATGGCATTATTAAAAGAGTATCTGTCATTCAGAGCGTAGCGAAGAATCTCTTCCCTTTATGTAGAGCAGTTGTGCGCTAAGGGAGTAGATTCTTCGCTACGCTCTGAATGACAGATACTTTTGCTGTTATAAAGACAGGAATCCTCGGATTGTCTATTTCATACTACCTCCGATAATATCCAACAACTCATTGGTGATGGCCTGCTGGCGGCTTTTGTTATACTGCTTCGTAAGGTCCTGAATAAGTTCATTGGCATTGTCCGTAGCCGCCTGCATAGCAAGCATACGGGCTGCGTGCTCGGAAGCATTAGAGTCCAGCAGCACGGTATAAATCTTCTGACTCAGCACCTTAGGCAGCAGGTCGGCTATCAGTTCGGGAGTAGAAGGCTCTACGATATAATCGTTGTTGAACTTCCGTACATCAGGCGTTTCCTCCTTTGCCTCCTCCGCTACTTTATCCAGGTTGATAGGCAGATATTCGTCCCTCGTCAAGACCTGCGAACCGACCGACTTCAGGTGATGATAAATCAGTTCCACCTTGTCGATACGCTTCTCCAGGAATTCCTTCATCAGCGGTCCGGCCAACTCATAAGCCTGCACGTATGAGGGTTTGTCCGCCATCTCCTGATAAGTGCCCTGCGGTGTAAATCCCTGTTTCACCACAGCCTCTTCCACTTTCCTGCCTACGGGATAAATCAGGATATTCTCTTTTCCCAACACCTCATACTCTTTCAGTGCAGCCTCCAACATCTTTACCACATTGGAATTGAAAGCGCCACACAGCGAAGTATTGGACGAGAACACCACAATCGCCACCTTCGTCACTGGACGTACATCGGTATATGCCGATTCAAACGCGGCATCCGTACTCAGAAAGTTCGTCAAAATCTCGTTCAGCTTCCGTTGATAAGGCAGCATATTCTCAATCCGCCCCTGCGCCTTATGCAGTTTGGCAGATGCCACCATCTTCATCGCCGAAGTAATCTGACGCGTACTCTTGACGGAGCTAATCCTATTTTTTACCTCTTTCAGTGAAGCCATTTTATTTAGTGATTAGTTGTTAGTGATGAGTGATTAGTGGTTAATGATTAGCATCGTTACTAATCACTAACCACCAATCACTATATTACGAATTGTTTTGCAGCCTTAGCCGCCGTCTTCTCTATCTTCTTGCAGACATTATCATCAATGACACCCGTCTTAATGACGTCCAGCACCTCCATCTGATAATCTCTTTCGAGGAACTCAAGGAAACTGCGTTCAAACTCGCTTACTTTATCTAACGGCACATCCTTCAGCAATCCGTGCGTACCACAATAGAGAACGGCAACTTGCTTCTCCACGGGCATCGGGCTGTACTGCGGCTGTACCAGCAGATGTGTATTCTTCTGTCCCTTGTCGATAGTCAACGCCGTAACGGGGTCCATATCGCCACTGAACTTACTGAACGCCTCCAATTCACGATACTGTGCCTGGTCTATCTTCAACGTACCTGCCACCTTCTTCATAGCCTTAATCTGAGCGTTACCACCCACACGGCTCACGGAGATACCTACGTCGATAGCCGGGCGATTACCCTGATTAAAGAGATTTGTATCGAGGAATATCTGTCCGTCGGTAATGGAAATCACGTTCGTGGGGATATAAGCGGATACGTCGCCTGCCTGCGTCTCGATGATAGGCAATGCCGTCAGCGACCCGCCTCCTTTCACCTTGCCTTTCAAGCTTTCAGGGAGGTCATTCATTTCACGCGCCACCTCTTCCTGGCTGATAATCTTCGCGGCACGTTCCAACAAGCGGGAGTGCAAATAGAAAATATCACCCGGATAAGCCTCACGTCCTGACGGACGACGCAAAATCAAAGACACCTCACGATAGACCACAGCCTGCTTGGACAAGTCATCATAAACCACCAACGCATGACGGCCGGTATCACGGAAATACTCACCGATAGCAGCACCCGCAAACGGAGCATAATATTGCAACGCTGCCGGATCGCCTGCCGTAGCGGCTACCACAATCGTATAATCCATAGCGCCATACTCACGCAGCGTATTCACGATAGAAGCCACCGTAGAGCCTTTCTGACCGATAGCCACATAAATGCAATATACCGGGTTGCCTGCTTCAAAATTGGCACGCTGGTTGATGATAGTATCAATGGCAATAGCGGTCTTACCCGTCTGACGGTCACCGATAATCAACTCACGCTGTCCGCGACCGATAGGAATCATAGCGTCCACAGCTTTTAATCCGGTCTGCAACGGCTGGTTCACCGGCTGACGGTAAATAACTCCCGGCGCCTTGCGTTCCAGCGGCATTTCGCAGAGTTCGCCGCTTACTACTCCCTTTCCGTCCAACGGTTCGCCCAACGGGTCGATCACACGCCCCAGCATACCCTCGCCTACCATAATGGAAGCAATATGCTTGGTACGCTTCACTACGAAACCCTCCTTGATTTTGTCCGTAGGCCCCAGCAATACGGCACCTACATTGTCTTCCTCAAGGTTCATTACGATAGCTTTGATACCGTTGTCAAACTCCAGCAACTCGTTTGCTTCGGCATTGCGCAATCCGTAGATGCGCGCCACACCATCGCTCACTTGCAACACCGTACCAATCTCATCCAGTTGCACACGGGTATCAATATCTTCCAACTGTTTGCGCAGGACATCGGAGACTTCGCTTACTTTTATATTCTCAGACAACATTTTCTCTAGTGATTTATCGATTAGTGATTAGTGATTAGTAATCTGATATTCAAATCACTAATCGCCAAACACCAACCACTGTTTTACACGATTCTTCTATTCTTATCAATGAATTGTTTTTCACCTTCTTTAGTTGGGTAGCGATACTGGCATCCAGACGGAAGTCGTTAATATCAAAGACAAATCCGCCTTCAATGCTCGGATCGACTTCAGTTTGCAATTCCATTTCGGCATGCAGCAAATGGGAAGCATTTTCCCGGATGCGCTCCAACACTTTACGGCTGACAGGTACGGCGGTTATCAGTTTAGCCACTCCGATATGCCTGCTTTTCCGGTACAAACTCAGAAAACTCAGACAAATATACTGGAGAAAGAACTCACGCCTGTTCCTCAGTACCAAAGTGATGAAACGGGAAAACTCACGTCCTGCAGGAGTGTCACCCATAGCAGCAGCACAAATCTGGGTAAACTTCTCACGTATAGTCAGGATAGGATTAGCCAGCGCCACACGCAAATCCGGATGTTTCTCGAAACTCCGTGCCAGCATACGCATTTCTGCATACATCCGCTCTTCCGTCCCTGTGCTTTTGGCGTACTCCATGAGTGCCTTTGCATACCGCATCGAAACAATTCCTATATCCATTTTCCTAATTTTTATCTATCAACATTTCGTCCAGCATCCGGTCTATCATATCCATCTGAGCTTCCTTCTCGTTCAGATTTTTACGAATTACCTTCTCCGCAATATCTACCGACAGTACTGCTACTTGACGGCGAATGTCACGGATAGCTTCTTCCTTCTCTTGCTGTATTTGCCTTTTCACGTCGTTCAACTCTTTCTGATCAGTGGCTTCCGCCTGCTTGCGGGCATCAACAAGAATTTTGTCACGCTCGTGCATCGCTTCCCGCAGGATGCGTCCCTGCTCTTTATTGGCGGCAGCGATGAGCGCTTCACTCTCCTCCTTCAGTTTGGCGAGTTGGACGTTTGCCTGGCGTTCCACTTCCATCGACTGGTCTATGTAGGTCTTACGGCCTTCCACCATATTGGTGATAACGGGAAAACCGTATTTGGCCAGCACCACAAACACCACGCCGAATGAGAGGAGCATCCAAAACAGCAGACCACTATCGGGTAATAACAATGACATAGTTTATTAATTACAAATTATTAATTACTAATTACGGTTTCTTACAAGAAGAATACCAACAGACATACTACGACTGCCAACAGAGCGACACCTTCAATCAAAGCGGCAGCAATAATCATATTCATACGAATATCTCCCGATGCCTCCGGTTGACGTGCGATAGCCTCCATAGCAGAGCCACCGATTTTACCAATACCAAGACCTGCGCCGATTACAGCCAAACCTGCACCGATTGCAGCACCCAATTTACTAACTCCCACACCTGCCGCAGCAGCTTGTAATAATACAGATAGTAACATAACTTTCAGTTTTTAAATTGTTATTTTTTTTAATTACAGATTACAAATTATGAATTGCAAGTGACAATAATCATCTTGCCACCTTCTTTACTTCCTTGTATTCTTCCTGCGCCAGCCCTATGAACACTGCCGACAGCATCGTAAACACGTATGCCTGGATAAAGGCAACCAGCAACTCCAACGCATTCATAAAGATGTTGAACAGCACCGAAGCCACTGTCAGCGTTCCGTTCAGGGCCGGCCCCATGCTTGCCGAAATAAATATCAGGCACGTAAGCACCAGCATCGCCATATGTCCGGCCAGCATATTGGCAAAAAGACGTATCATCAAGGCAAACGGCTTCGTAAAAATACCGAAGAATTCGATGAACGGCATCATCGGCACGGGCACTTTCAGCCACCAGGGCACATCCGGCCAGAATATATCTTTCCAATAAGTCTTCGTACCGAAGAGATTGACCGCAAGGAATGTACAAACGGCCAGCACCATCGTGATAGCGATGTTTCCCGTCACATTGGCTCCTCCCGGAAAAATCGGGATCAATCCCATCAGGTTATTGATGAAGATGAAGAAGAATGCCGTCAGCAGGTAGGGTGCAAACTTGCGGTATTTCGGTCCCACACAACTCTTGATAATATCATCATTCACCATCATGATGAACATTTCCATAAAGCCTACAAAGCCGCCCGGAGCCGCACTGTCCTGCGGATGTTTGCGATACCAACGCGCCACTCCAAGCATGATGACAAGCAGCAGCACACTGTTGATGAACAACGCCAGCACCACCTTTGTTATGGAAATATCCAGAGGACACACTTCATTGCCCGCAGCATCATGTTCCACCAGCTTACCTTCGTACTTACTTCCGGCAGGGGCGATGGAAAGGCCTTCATAACTTCCGCCATTCTCTTCTAGACGGGAAGAAAGAAATACATGCCAACCCGTCGTATGACTGTACACGATAACGGGCAATGGGATGGTAATCGCCGTCTTCCCCCACGTCGTGATGTGCCATTCATAAGAATCGCCGATATGTCCGAAAACGATTTCCTTTACGTCCACCGTATTCTCCTTTTGCTCGGCAACAGTCACATCGTCGTCTGCCTGCGCAGTGGCAGGTATCAAGAGGCCCAACGCCAGCAACACTCCGGTCAGTATGTTACGCAATTGTTTCATTTTCTTTTTTCTTTTTCTGTTTCCGGTTTGCTTCAAAGGTGAAGAAAAACCAGGAATCATAAATCAAATATATCAGATAGTTGGCGATAAACGTCAATAAAAACTCTTTAGCTTCCTCGCGCACTGCCACGCAATACACCAGCATTACAATGATAGAGGCGAGCATCCGCATGACACGCATCAGCATATAAACTTGCAACATCCGTCCCGGCATCCGCCTTCGGCAACTTTCGACCATGTTTATCATAAACACACCGAAAACCAAGAAGAATATCGGCACCAGCGGATAGCCACTAAAGTAGTGATGCGGAAACATCGAATAGTAGGCCCAAGCGCCTACACCGCCTACCAGCACGGTCAATAGCACAATCTGTAACAAATAGTTTCGCTTCGTAATACTCACGTCCGTTCAATTTAAGGTTAAAATCAAAAGAAAATCAGTCTACACAAACCGAAACTTTATTGTCGTTCATCTCTATAAAACCGCCCTGAATATCTTGTACGTGTTCCTCGCCATCCTCCGTCACATAAGCCAGCTTCCCTGCCTGCAACGCCGACACGATAGGTGCATGTTGCGGCAGAATGGTAAACGAACCGATTGTTCCCGGCAGCGTAACACTCTCTACTTCTCCACTGAAGATTTCCTTCTCCGGTGATACTATATCCAAATGTAGCAACAACATATTAATTAAAAATTAAAAGTTAAAGTACGGCTTAATACCTAATACTTAATACCTAATACCTAATTTTATCCTTTCGCTTGTTCAAGCAGCTTCTCTCCCTTCTCTATGGCTTCTTCAATCGTTCCCACATTCAGGAAAGCCGGTTCGGGCAAGTGGTCCACTTCTCCGTCCAAAATCATTTTGAAGCCTTTGATGGTGTCTTCTATGGAAACCATCGTACCGGGAACACCCGTAAACTGTTCGGCCACGGCAAACGGTTGAGAAAGGAAACGTTGCACGCGACGGGCACGGTTCACCAACGTGCGGTCGGCATCCGAAAGTTCTTCCATACCGAGAATGGAGATAATGTCCTGCAATTCCTTGTTGCGTTGAAGAATTTGCTTCACGCGCTGTGCCACTTCGTAGTGTTCTTGTCCCACGATGTGCGGGTCGAGGATGCGCGAAGTAGACTCCAACGGGTCTACGGCGGGATAAATGCCGAGTTCGGTAATCTTACGGCTCAACACGGTCATTGCATCCAGGTGCGTAAAGGTAGCGGCCGGAGCCGGGTCTGTCAAGTCATCGGCAGGCACATATACAGCTTGCACGGATGTGATGGACCCGTTGCGGGTCGAAGTAATTCGCTCCTGCATGGCACCCATTTCCGTTGCCAATGTCGGCTGATAACCTACGGCAGAGGGCATACGTCCCAGCAACGCAGATACCTCGGAACCGGCTTGGGTGAAACGGAAGATATTGTCGATAAAGAACAGGATGTCACGCGAGCCGTTTGTCTCCGATCCCATATCGCGGAACGCCTCGGCCACTGTCAGACCGGACAATGCCACGGACTGGCGTGCACCCGGCGGTTCGTTCATCTGACCGAATATCAGGGCAACCTGCGACTTCTCCACCTCGTTGTAATCCACCTTCGACAAGTCCCAGTGACCCTCTTCCATACTTTTTCTAAACTCCTCGCCATAGCGGATAACACCGGATTCAATCATTTCCCTCAGCAAGTCGTTACCTTCGCGGGTACGCTCACCTACCCCGGCAAACACGGAGAAACCATGTTGCTTCTTGGCGATATTATTGATAAGTTCCTGAATAAGTACCGTCTTACCTACACCGGCACCACCGAACAGACCGATTTTACCGCCCTTACTGTATGGTTCCAGCAAGTCGATAACCTTGATACCCGTAAAAAGTACCTCTTGTACGGTTGTCAAATCTTCAAATTTAGGGGGATCGCGGTGAATGGGATAAGCACCGGTACGGTCCAGTTCACGCATTCCGTCGATAGAGTCGCCCACCACGTTCATCAGGCGTCCTTTAATCTGCTCTCCTATCGGCATGGTAATCGGGCCACCCAGCGGATAAACCTTCATGCCTCTCTGCAAGCCGTCCGTACTATCCATAGCTACGGTTCTCACGGTATTTTCACCAATGTGCTGTTGCACTTCCAGTATCAGCCTCTTACCATGATTATTCTTTATTTCCAGTGCGTCGTGAATGCTCGGCAGCATCATTTCTGCCTCAGTTCCTTCGAAATAAACATCTACAACAGGTCCGATGACCTGAGAAATATGTCCGACAATCTGTGACATAAGCAATTTTTTTATTCTATTTTCTTAAATTATTATCTATGTAAAGTCGTATGTCGTTGCGTGTATACGTATCAATAACGTTTACGAATGGTGGTTTGTTCATCTAGATAGTTACATAAACAACTTTGCAAATGTATAAACAAATACTGTCTAATTGTTCTCCCGGAAAGCTTTTTTTCTATAAATTATACGATTTCGAACGATTAATACTACAATTGGAACAATTTGTTACAGACATGATAACGTTGGTTAACAGAATATTGTCATTGCATCGAAGCAAGGACACTCCTTTATCCACTCCTCCGGTTCTATCTCGCCGTTATGGTTCAGATCGGGAC
>JAJQAY010000066.1 GCA_021203515.1 Bacteroides sp.
AAAGATACAACCTTTATTTGAATTATGCAAGATTAAAACAGGCAATTCCGTTTTTATTTAAACACAGATTATCGCAGATTTTCGCAAAGAAAACTTTGCCGTATAAATAATCTGCGTGCATTTGCGTTAATCTGCGTTTTCCTTCTTTTTTCTTTGAATACTGTGGTGAAGTGAATTCTTGTCAGAAATCGAGTGGAGTAGTGGTGCAGGCATTGGGGGCACGGATGCGCATCACACTGGACAGAGTGGGGGCGATGCGGTCTACGCTGACGGGTATACGGATTATTTCGGATTTTATTCCCCTGCCCAGCAAGATAAGCGGGGCAGGCACACCGGCAGCACGCACCACGCGATTGTCATTGCTGTTTTCCTGCATCACGGTCCAGCCCGGCAATACCTCAATAATCAAGTCTCCCGAGCGATGGCGGTGGAAGCCGTTGCGTATGCGATCCATTTGCGGCGACCACGAACCCAGCAACAAGCGATAGGCGGAATGCACCTTGTCCACTCCGCTGAACTGTACCAGGAACTCGGCAGACTTCTCCTGCACTTCGGCAAGGCTCAGTTGCTTGTTCTCCAGCAGTTTGTGATTGAGATATATCTGTTGGTTGTAGAAACCCTCCACATATTGCCCTTCGCCGTATGTTGCCATCAGGTACATATTCAGCAAAGTGGCGCAGCGGTTCAGGTAGAACTCTCCGCCGGGGATGCGATAAATACCTATATCGGCACCGTCCGGGTCGGCATAGCCGGTAGAAGTGATGCAGAGAAGTACATTTTGCAAGCCTACCTTATGTTCCAGTATATCCAGCAGATTGGCAATACTTTGGTCCAGGCGGGCATAGGTGTCCTGCATTTCCATCGCACACTCCTGCATGTTGCGATGGTTGTAGTTGCCGGCGTAGTATGTTAGGGCAAGCACATCGGTGATGTCGTCTTTGCTGATATTGCTCTTGTCCAGCAAGTCTTCCGCCATGCGGTTCACCTCGTCGTTGATGAGCGGGCTGGTTATCAGGCGGCGGTATTTATTCTCCTTTTCGCCGTCGAATTTGTATTTGAAGGGAATGGTGCGCCATTCCGGCAGGAATGTATAGCTGGTGATGGGATGAAGCGGGTTCCATTCCATTTCCTTGATGCGGAAATCGGGCGATTGTTGGTCGTTGTACTGGCTTATCCACCACGGATATTCGCCGTAGTAAGTGGTGCCGCACCATTTCCCGGTTTTCTCATTCAGCCAGAATGCGCCGTTTCCGGCATGTCCGGCAGAGAGCACGGCTGCGTCACGAAAAGGCGCGATGGCATACACCAGCGCGGCGTTTTGGGTGGCTACTTTCAGCTCGTCCGTAAAGGTCGATGTCAGCAACTGCGACGGGGAAGTATTCTCGTCTGTGTAGTTACCCATAAATTCGGGGTCGTCTACGCAGTTCTTCAGATGTAGTGTATTGGGGTTGAACCAGCGCTCCGCGATGATGCCGTTCATAGACGGGGTGGTGCCGGTATAAATCGTGGCAATGGCCGAGGCTCGGTCGGTGCCGTTAAACGGGAACTCCGCTTGGCGAAATACTTTGCCTTCCCGCAGCAGCCGTTTGAACCCCTTTTCTCCGTAAAGGGACGAAAACGCTTCCATATAGTCCGTGCGTAACTGGTCGATGGTGAGTGTAACCACCAGTTTGGGGGCGGAAGGTAGTGGCTGAGCCTGCAGGCCGCCGAATGTGAGTGCGAGTATGGAAGTTATCAGTCCTTTTTTCATTCTTTCTTGTCGTATGTGAGAATTAGGTTGCTTGCCGAACGTATCAGCAAACAAAGTGCCAAAGGTAATACTGCTGGCGGAAATCTTTGCGGTATTACCAGCCAAAGCAATATAAAAAGTGTTAAAACAACAAAGTTTGCCATCATATACCGGCTTCTTTTTCTTTTTCGCACCCGATTGAGCATACAGGGCAGGTAAAGCAGGTGGAACGGATGGAACACGAACAGCAGATAATTGGGGCTTACTGCCGGATGCTCGGAGAAGAGGGCGAGGAAGGCCAGCAGGCATCCTGCCAGTCCGGCAGCCAGAAACAGCACGAGGTCTATTCCCCAAAGCGTCTTGCCCCGGCGGATGCCGTAAATGGTGGCGGCGGCCACCAGTATGAACAGCAACAGAGCAGCCTGCATCGGCGTAAACCCTTCGGAGGGTTGTTCCGCTTCGTCGTCAGAGGCAAGGATGATTTTCTCTTCTGCCGACACCAGCGGGCGGGCTTCTTGCTTGTTGTTTATGATTTGGGCTTTGTCGAAAAATTCTTGTACGTAGAAAGGCACAAACATCATCAGCCGGCGGTTGATGGGTTTGTCCGTCTGGCTGCCCATACACAAGTCCATGCCGAAACGCGACCACGGATGTCCTTCGCTGTATTTGTGGAGCAAGTCGCGGAAGGTGACACCAGTGTCTGCATCGGTCATGTTGTCGGCATACTGCAACGTGCCGCTGATGGCTTTCTCTATCAGGTCGCGCGGACGGGTGGCGCAGTTGTCGTAGAAGAAGTTGTAGCGATATACCCGGCTTTCCGGACGGTAATTCTCCTCCAGCAAAGCCACCAACTGTTCTTTTTCTTCGGCGGTGAGGTTCAGCGTTTGCTGCCAGACGTCGCGTTCCAGAAAGTAGTATTCGGCGGCAAAATGTTGGTAGTCGCTGGCGCCCAGTTGGTAGTCCGTCTCTCCCAGGGCAAAGCGGAAGATGAAGTTCGGTGCATTGAAGTTGAAGATACCGTAATTGAATACGGCGTCGATGCCGCGAGTATAGTTCTCATACCGGATGGCGGTATGCCCGAAAAGTGAATATATCTCTTGCCCCGAAGCGCATGTCAGCAGGCTGATGCGGATGGAGTCGGGGGCATTGCTTCTGGGTTCTTGGGTTTGGGCAGTAGCTGCGGAGACACAGAGGAAAGAGGCAATGAAGTATAGACAAATGAACAAATTCCGTTTCATGGCTGCAAACTTACACAAAAAAAATTGGGTGGGAGATTTTTATCAAGGTGTTTATTAAACGTTCGTTTAATAAACGCAAAATTAAAGGATTAAAACAAACTGACAAAATAAATAGTAAAATATTTTTGTTGATGTCTTGCTTTGTCTCGTAATCATATGATAACAACCGTCTATATGTAAATCTACTTCATCTTACTAATAATGTCGTTTATGGAAAAAATATGCCTGTTCAAGTCAAGAAAATGGGCGTTCATAAAACGAACGTTTAAAAAACACATAAAGTCCATTAAAGCCTTTGTATCAGCCGCTTTTGGCCTTTATTTTTTAGAAACGTTATCATTTGCAATGTCCAAACGTTTTCGTATTATGGTGAAAAGAATAGAAATTATCGCTTTACTGCTTTTTTTATTGTTTCCTTTGTCGGCACAAGAAGTAGGGGATACCACTTATGTTTTCCGTTTTGTAGCGGGAAAAGACATGTTCTATGTCCCCTACAAGGGTAACGAAACCCAACTCGACCGCCTGCACGCTGCCCTCCGTGCCCATCGTCCGCAACTGCTTGCCGGACAAATGTTCCTCTGCGTCAGCAGCTACGCTGCATCGGCGGGTGTCCAGGCCACATCGTCCGGTGTTCCCGTCACCCCGCAACGCATGGCCTATCTGCGCAACAACCGCGTAAAGTCCGAACTCATTCTGCAGGACGGCATCACCGAACCGATGTTCGTCACCGACCGTCTGATACCTTCCGCCTACAAGCCGGGCAACTCGCGGGATGCAACCTCTGGTGCAGACAGCCTGCGAGACGTCGTCGTTGTCACCTTCCCTGCCGGCGTACAGCAAGTGGAGCGCATAGCCGGGCCGCAAGCCGCTGAAAAGGTGCGCAGCTACAATGACTCTATACGCGAGGACTTGCAATCTTATGATGCAGCTCGTCGTGCTGATACCATCTGTCATGCTGATGCAGCTTGTCGTGCTGATACTGCTTGTCGCGCCGACACTATCTGTCATGCTGAGCTCGTCGAAGCATCTACTCCCACGCAAACACAAGGAGAAGAGATGCTTCGACAAGCTCAGCATGACAAATACACCTCTTTCTTCCTCCGCTTCAACCTGCTGCGTTGGGCTACGCTCACCCCCGACCTCGGTCTTGAATGGCGCTTCGCCCCCAATCTCGGCATCCTTCTCAATGGCAGTTGGATATCCTGGTCGTGGAGCGATAAAGACAGAAAATACGCCCTTTGGAAAGTATCTCCCGAACTCCGCTACTACCTCGGCCGGGAGAAGCGTGGCTTTTTGGGAGCCATGTACCACATCGGCGAGTTCAACTACAAACTTGGCGCTACGGGCAAACAAGGCGACTACCGGGGCGGCGGCATCACGGGCGGTTACACACTAGAACTGAACCGGGCGTTGAGCCTCGACTTTCACGCCGCCTTCGGCTATACCCGTGCCGATTACGACAATTATGCGGTGACAAACGGTATCCGGGTGCGTGCAGGCAGTCAGACGAAGAACTACTGGGGTATTAATCAACTCGGCATCACGCTTAAATGGAGAATTGAAAATTAAAAATAGAGAAATAGATGAAGAAGCTAATCATATTATCGGCATGGACATTTGTCTTGTTGGGAAGTTGCGTGACGGACGACCTCTATAATACCCCCGCATCCCGACCGGGGTGCGGTCGTGATAACCACCGACTGGACCGGGCGTTCTTCGGACGCCACCGTGCCCGGAAGCTATATCCTGCGCATCGGCACACAAGAGCAAAACGTCAGCGGAGCAACGAATACTGCCAACGCTTTATTCCTTCCCGGCAGTCAAGACCTGCTGGCTTATAACGCCGTCCAAGGGATAACCGTCAGCGAGAACATCGCCACCGTGAACACCCTGCCGGACGGCACACTAGAACCTCTGCCCGGCTACTTGTTCGCTGCCGCGCAGAAACTGGAAATCCCGAAAGACGACACGCTGCGGGTCACCGTAAAGATGCAACAGTGCATCCGCAACCTGACGCTGGCCCTGAAACTGAACCCCGGCGACGAACAGCGCATCCGCAGAATTTCCGCCACCCTGACAGGCATCGCCTCCGCCCTCGACCTGGCTACAGGAACCATCATCGCCCGCGAAGGCAAAACCGTTGTACCCGCCTTTGCCATAGAAGATGGTGGACAGGCCCGGACAATGACAGAACAGACCCGCGCCGCCTCGCAGCCCGTCCTCTCTGCCACCCTGCACCTGGCAGGTGTTTCCGGTGGAGAGCAGCAACTGCTGACGCTCGCCCTCACCCTGACAGACGGCACGGTGCGCACCGTCGTCACCGACCTGACCGAAGCCCTGAAGAACTTCGGCACCGGCACTGCGCCTCTCGAACTGAGTGCCCCGCTGACACTGCCCGAAGAAAAACCGGACGAACCGGACACGCCGGACGAACCGGATACGCCGGACACTCCCGATGAACCGGAAGACCCGACGCCGCCCGTCGTCAGCGCCACGATAGGAAACTGGACGGAGGTAGATAATGGAAAAGTGGAGATTAATTGAAAATTGAAAGTTGAAAATTAAAATGGAGATAGCTGAGATGAAAGGACAAGTAGTATGGATTTTGGCATTGGCAGCGTTGCTGGCCGGATGTAGTAGTGAGAACAATGAGGGCGTATCCTGCGGACGCACGGCATTGCAGGTGAGCAGCGCCATCGACGTGCGCACGCGGGCTTATGATGATACGTGGGAGGCGGTGGATGCCATCGACATCTATATGTTTGCCGCCGGTACGGACGACATCGCCGAGGCGGTGGAAAACGTACCTTATACCACTACGGGCGACGGCAACTTCACCCCCCGTGGCCGGAGGTAGCACCATCTATTTTCCCCTAAGTGGTGCCGGGGTAGACTTCCATGCGTGGCATCCCTATCATGCCGTATCGGAGAAGTGGGTCATCGACCTGGCCGGCCAGTCCTCGCAATCCGCGCTCGACCTGCTGACTGCGGATGCCGTCAGCACCACCGCCGGCACTATCTATAGTAAAGACCATCCGGCAGTCCGCTTTGAGTTTGTCCACCGTCTGTTCAAGCTGGCGTTGAGCATCAAGCCGGGCACGGGCCTGAGCACCACCGCCCTGGCGGGTCTGCAAGTAGACATCACCCGCCAATGGACTTCTGCCGACTACGACCCCCGCCTCGATGCCCTGAGCGTGGAACACGCTTCCTCCGCCATATCCCTGCTGACCGCCGCCGACGGCAGGCAGGCCGAAGCCATCCTCTTCCCCGACGATTGGGCGGGCGGTGACCCCGAGACGGGACGGCAACTGGTGTTCACCCTCGCCACCGGTGAGAAACTCTACTACGACATCCCCGATGCGAAACGCTTCCTTGCCGGTGAGAGAAATCTGTACACCATCACCGTGAACCGCACCGACCTGAGCGTGACCTCGCAAATCACCGGATGGGCGGCAGGAAACGGGGAGGAAGGAGAGACGGGGAGTGCTGAATGATTGAATAACGGATACGAAATGAATTGAATGATAGTTTAGCGGGTTATAATTGAAACGCAGATTAACGCAGATTTTTGCAAAGAATTTTACATCTAAGATAGCGCAGCCTTATAATTTGCGAAAATCTGCGTTAATCTGCGTTTCAATAAATTCCCATTTACACCAAAACAATAATAACAAGAATAAGATGAAAACAAGATTATTTATTACTCTGGCTGCCGCCACACTAGCCTTGGCAGCTTGCAACAACGATGAAGAACCCGACAACTGGAATGGCGAAATCCGCCTGGCCAGTGGAGTGACCGTGCAGACACGCACCAACAGCGCAGACGTGCCCGACAAGCAGATAGCCGACGGCCTGCAAGTAGGCGTATTCATCAACGACGCCACCACTAGCGATGTCATTGGCGGCAACCTCAAGTACGATGCCAACGGCAACGGAAGCCTGACGCTTGCCACCACTCCGATGCAGACCAACCCTATTATCCTGCCACCGGAAACTCCGTGAAAATCATCGCCTACCAGCCTCATAACAGCAACGCATCCATTGCGGGCGATGCTGCCGGCTATGACTTCACCGTAGAAACCGACCAAAGCGGCAACAGCAGCAAGAATTATTATAACTCCGACTTGCTCTACTCCGGAAGTGCAACATACGCCCGCAAGTCCGCCGCGCATAGCCTGGGCTTCAAGCACCTGCTTTCCAAAGTAGTCTGCAAGCTGGAACAAGGCACCGGAAGCCCCGTGCTGACTGATGCCATCGTATCCATCTGCAACGCCGAACTGAAGGGCACTTTCAATCCGAAGGACGGCAACTTCACTACTAAGACAAGCACCTCCGGTCAGCAAAGCGATGTCAAGATGAACAGCGCCATCACCTCCGGTGAATATATCGCCATCATTCCCCCGCAAACCTTTGCAACAGAAGTGAAATTCTTGGAAGTGAAACTGAAAAGCGGTGGCAACTGTATTACAAGATACCTTCGGACGCAGTCCTGACACTCGTCGCCAGCAACGTCTACACCTACACCATCAAGGTGAACCTCACCGAACTGAACGTCACCTCTTCCATTTCACAGTGGGAAGGAATTGACTCCAATAAGAAAGACGGCACTGCCGTCATGGAATAACCCCCTGCAAACTTATAAGCGAAATGAAGCGAAATAAATTATTTCTGTGTGCAGCCCTGATGCTTGCCGTCTCGTGCACCGATGACAGCGACAACCGCCTGCCGGACGGGAAATACCCCATGACGTTTACCGCTGTCGTAGACGGAATGACCGCTACCCGTGTCACTACGGATAATACGTGGGTAGGAGATGAAAAAGTCGCCATACAGATAGGTGGCGATGTAAAGAAATACACGGTCGCATCCGGTGGTAGCATGACCGTAGAAACCGGCGATACTCCTTTCTGCTGGACAAACTCAGACCAAACCATAAACGTTTCGGCATGGCACACCTCCACCTATGCAGCCACAAAGCCCGAAAAATTCAGCATAGAGACAGATCAAAGCGGCACCGACTATCAAGCGAGCGATTTTCTCTACACTTCGCAACAAGTGACGTACGGTAACGGCAGTGGTTGTAGCCTCGTTTTCAAGCACCTGCCCGCCAAGGTGGTAGTCAACTTGAAATACGGCGACGGGGTGACAGAGCAAGAAGTAAGCAGTGCTACCGTCAGCCTTGTCAATCAGGCAACCACTTCGGGAAAGATTGCCGATGACGGCACAGTGGCGCAAGCCACTCCCGGCAACGCCACCATTGCCCCCCCCAATGTACTATCTTCCGCCACCTCCGGCTATCAGAAGAGCGTGCAAGCCCTGCTCGTCCCTCAGCAGATGAAAGGCAAGCAGTTCATCAAAGTGTCCGTCACTACAGATGATATTGAACGCATTTACTACTATACCCCCACCGGAACTGATAATGCCAACCTCGCCGCCGGGCAGCAATACACCTACAACCTCACCGTGAAGAAAGAAGGCTTGCAAGTTGAACAAGTTTCCGCTTCGTGGAATGAGAGTTCTCTAACCGGTAACCTTTCTGAAAACATCACCTATCAGATTACCGCCCCAACAGCAGGAGTAGCGATAACTACCACTGCTTCCGGTGCTTCTTTATCCGGCGGCAATGGTTTTTTCACCTTGTCGGGTGGAAATGAAATCACCGTAACGGTAGATGCCAACAGCCAAAGCAATAAGCTCCTGAAAGACTTACCAATAAAAGGCCTTTACGACATAACATCTGCCGGGCATACATCCGACAATTATACTTACACCTACACCCTGAAAAGCGATATGTCAATCTCTGCCCCGGAATTCGTAGATAAGGGAACGCTGGCGGTGGGCGACTATTACTACTTAGACGGTACATGGTCTGCCGAGTTGTGGGACAAGCCTTGTTCCGGTATCGTATTTAAAGTAGGGGCAGGAACAGATGATAACCTCAACAACTATTCCGGCAGTGGATTGACGGGACAGATAAACGGCTATGCAGTAGCTTTAACTGCTACTACCACAGAAACGGATGATGATAGGAGAGTGTGGGGGAATATCGGAAACGTAACTCTTAATACGGATAATGATAAATTCTACGGCTATAGCAATACAAAAACTATCAGAGAAGCTTCCGGATACAACGAAACAAATTATTGGGCTTGCTACAGTGCTGTGAACTATGCCGTCGTCGTCCCGTCTTGTAGTAGCGGTTGGTATCTTCCTTCTCTAGGAGAATATAATGCCTTGTGGCAGGTCTATGGTACGATAGAGAACAAACTTACATCAGCCGATGGCACGGTTATGAAAAGGAGCTGGGGTCTTTATTGGACAAGCTCCAAGAATAATAATGGTGCTGCCTGCGTAGACTTCGGTGCATGGAGTTCAACAGGCAGTTTTGCGCGTGCCGTAAGGACAGACAACTCTTTTGTCCGTCCGGTCTTAACCTTCTAAAGAATGAACCTTATGAAACAATTTCATTTATATACGATAAGTGTTGCCCTGCTGCTTCTTTCGGCTTGCAGTAACGACACCGGCGATACTCTGCCTATGCCACTCCATATAGAAGTCAGCGCAAGTGATTTCACCGATGCGGGCGACGCAAACACCCGTGCCACCGACAGCGGCAATACAACAACTTTCGAGAACGGCGACCGCATCGGCATCACCGTGCTGGGTGCGAACAATCAGATATTGGCCGACAATATACCCTATAGATATAACGGCAGTACATGGAATTTCGATAGCAGCAATGACGAACAGAAAACAGCCATTTACTACGACAATAAGATCTCGGTTTGCCTCGCCTATTTTCCGTATAGTAAGGATGCGGATAATATAAGCGGCAAAGACGCCCTGAAAGAGAAATTCAAGCCGCAGCCCAACCAGCGCAGCAAGGATACCTACCGTGCTTCCGATCTGTTGATGTGGAGTGAAACGTATGATGCCACGACTACTCCGTCCAAGAACTTGAAGATAGCATTCAGTCATGCTTATTCCTCGCTTTTGTTGTTGCCTTCGATAAAGTACAACATCGATGAGAGTACGGAAATCACCTATACTCCTTCTTCGGACAAGGAGGTGAGTTTCACTGTCGACATAGAGTCTCTTTTCCCTTATCCGGCAGCTGACGGCAGCTACCGGATAATAGTTGCTCCGCAGACGACAGATGCCCGTTGGTTCTATGGATACGGTGGAAAAACGTATGGCGGTACGACGTCTAATGCGACATTAACTGCCAATACCCGTTATACGCTAACTCCGACTATAGATATTGGTGAGTATGGATTGGGTGAGGTCCAAATGGGCGATTTCTATTGTATGGACGGCGCAAGTAACAAAGGTTATCTGATACCCGGCGATACCGTTGCCCTTCCCGCAGGTACAAACCGCCTCGGTGTCGTATTGAAAGTAGGTAGGGAAACCGGTGATTGGAAAGACGATTGCCAATATAAGTTGAAAGATACCGATACCGATATGAATACTGTGAATGGTTACGTCCTTGCGCTTTATGATGCCAATGGAGGAAATTACTGCCAGTGGTGTTCTTATGGCGTACAAGTAGAACATAGCGATATGAACCGGGAGAAGAATACCGGTTTCTACGGCTATAAGAATACACATGCCGTCATTTCGTTTGCAGAGAGCAAGGGATGGACTCTGAATGCTTTCCCCGCTGTCTATTGTGCAACGGACGCTTATGAATTGTTGCATCCTGCTCCTGCAAGTACTAGCGGTTGGTTTTTTGCCTTCTGCAGGTCAGTGCCAATATTGGCTGAACAACGGAGATGTGCTTTTAGCCAATGTAAAGAAAGCTATCGGGAATAGCGACTATACGTGGCGGAATCACTATTGGTCGAGTTCGGAGTACAGCGACATTCCGGCGTACAACGCATGGTATACGGTCTTCTCCAACGGCCGCATGGACTGGTACGTTAAGTACTATAACAACTATGTCCGGGCGTGGCTTGCTTTTTAATCAATTTATCAATTTAGATTATTTATTAATTTAAAAACAATACCCGCGAAGCGGGTTGACAATATTTTTTATAGCTCCGTCCCGACGGATAACATATCCGCTGGTCATGAGCATCCGGATTTTCAATCCGTATTCAGCAAAAACACATCATCCGTTTTGTCGAAACAGATGATGCGTTTACCCTCGACAGATGATGCATTTCGGCCAAATGCATCATCCGTTTTATGAATTATCAACCCTCAAAACTTTAGAAAAATGAGTACAACCTACAAAGGAATACATATGACCGAAGAAGACATCGAAGCCCTGATAGCCCGCAAGGAGGAAGCCCTTGCCAAGCAGCAAGCCCGTAAGGAAAAACTGGAGCGCACGATGGAGAACACCTGCAATGACCTCGAACAACTCCGCTTCACCCTCTTCCAGCTGCGGCGCGTCCGCAAGAAGAAGCGTCCCCGCACCCTCGTCCGCCGTTCCGAAGTCGCTGCATTCTTCATCCATCTGTCCGCATTTTTTCGACCGCATGCAGCGTCGCCTGCACCGTATGCTCAACAACACCTGGTTCTGCCTTCTCGTCAACGCCCGCTATGCCTTCGAGAGCTGCACGCAATGCGCCTCCCGCCGCCAACTGACGCCGCACACGGTGATGGGGTATTTTAAGAGGGAGAGGGGGCTATAATATAGCAGCTATTTTGCGTATATTATTCAGTTTATCCATGAAACTGCTGTTTTGCTTTGCCACTTGAATGTTATAGTCGGTCTGCATATTGACAAGCAACTTTGCGCTGATACCTAAGGCGGCTTCAAACAGCATTGCGTATTCGGTGGTGACCGGTCTCTTTGAATTTAGCACTTCGTTCAGTACCGAGTAAGACATGCCTATTTGTGCGGCAAGTTTTCGTTGGGATATGCCACGATATTCAATCTCTTCTTTCAAAACTTCACCCGGATGTGTTGCTTCAAACGGAGTAAGGTTGTTTGCTATCATCCGAGGGTCAACTCCTTTCATTGTAATCATAATGATTTTATTTATAATGGTTTGACAATTCTAATATATTGCACACCGTTATAACGGGTTCGCTTTCTCTCTCTGATACGGTAAATTCAATTCTGTATTGATTGTTTACTCTGATTGAAGAAATGCCTTGCTTGTCACCTTTAAGGACTTCATAATTTAATGAATTGATGGTGAATAAATCTTCTATCTTGCTTGCCAATTCGAGCATCTTAATACGGCGCTTGTAACTTTTTGCAATTTCAGGCTGAAACCGATGCTTTTTGTCGGTGGTCGTACCTTTCTCGTACAAATCACGTAAGTATTCTTTTTCAAATGTAATGACCATATCAGATTATTTGTTGACGCAAAGATAAGTCTTTTTTCTAAGTGTTTGCATTTTTGCGAATGTTTTATTTAATGCTTTCGAGAGCCGCACGCAATGCGCCTCCCGTTGCCAACTGACACCGCACACGGTGATTGGGTATTTTAAGAGGGAGAGGGGAATGGGTGATTAAAAACTGAAAAAGAGGATGTTTTACTAGGCAGGGAATGAAAAGAAGTGCTGTCTTTGTCATTGAATGAAAGAAGAAAGGAGAACGTATGGACAATGCAATGAAGGTTGAAGCTGATAAAATGCGTCTTATCCGTGCTATTGTAGATATAGACAATGAAGTTTTATTGAAAAAGGTGAAACAGCAATTGTATGGCATCTTGAATATAGTTGAAGAAGACAGCGATGAATATATCATTAAGGGAGTTCGTGAGAGTTTGTGCGAATATAAAAAGGTGAAAAGCGGAAAAGCGAAATCAAGGTCTGTGGAGGAGCTATTGAATGAGTTATAGTATCAAAACCATTAAAAGTTTTGATAAGGAATTTAAACGTCTGTCGAAACGTTATCGCTCATTAAAAGATGATTTAATTGCTTTTATAGAAGAACTTCAAAATAATAGCCTTGCTTTATATATATGATAAATCAGAGCAAAGTTCAATATCTGATAAATTGATAGAACAACTGGTAGAGGAAGCTGGATTGCCTTGACAATTCATATGGTTTGGCCTTTAATAAATAGCGGTTAATTAAATCGCCATTAATTTAATGGGCATTTAATTAAGCTAAATAACGGGAGAGTGTTATAATTTATACTCTCCCGTTATTTGTTTTTTTGTGGTTAAATCCGAGGCGCATCTCTTGGTATTTCCTCCTTGTTACGCTCTTCCTAACTTCGCGGCGTTTTTTAAATAATTTAAAATCATACAACAGCATGAAACGAGAAGAACATTATGAGCATTTGACAGAGAGTTTTCAAACGGTATCAGAAATAGCGCAGGCTTATTTCCCGAACTATGCACACGCACGTTCCGCCGTCCGCAGGTTCCGAAAGGAGGTGGAACGCGACGCGCAGCTTGGCGCGGCATTGGGTGAGACGGACTACGTGCCGGAAACATTGATGCTTACACCGAAACAGGTGGGCATTATTTATCTCCATTGGGGCGTGCCGGGGCAAAGTCAATGCCGCTTCCGAAAGCTCTTTCAAGAGCACAGTGACCTATAAATATATTCAGAGAATATATTTATTTAGTTACTTATTTAAGATGTAGTCCCTCAGCCTATCCCTCCGCCTATCCCTGCGCGGACGGAATAGGCTGATTTGTATATAGTTGGACTATCCCTCCCCCTATCCCTTGCCCTATCCCTGCTTTTTGAACAAAAAAGAGCATGTTGCACCGATATTCACCGTCTTTCACCGATTGCTAGGAACGGCTCTGCGGAAGGACTACTTTTGTGGAGCAATTTAAAATAATCAAAATGAAAGATAATCTGTCGAAGGGGTATGTCATTGTGCCCCGTGAAGTGCTTTGCGGACTTTTTGAAAATCGTAGCCAGGCAAGCGGATATGATGAAGCATATCTGTGTGTGTTGCTGAATGTGAATTATAAGCCGAAGACGTGTCTATGGAATGGAACTCCGCTGAAGTGCGGGCGTGGCGAGGCCATCTATACCTATGTGCAGTGGGCGGAACTGCTGGGGTGGACGCGCAAGCGCACCGTCTGTTTCTTCCGGTGGCTGGTGCAGAAGAACCGCATCCGGTGGGTGGAGAGCCCGTGTCCCACGCATCTGCACCTGAACGGCTATGAAGACGGAACGCTGGCGCAAGAGGTGATAGTCTTGGCCGAGACCAGGAAAAACGGTGAAGCGCCTGCCGATCTCTTTCCCGAATTCTGGCAGGAGTATCACGAAATCACCGAGAAGCCGAAGGTGAACATCGGGCGCGCCCGTCGCGAGTGGGCGAAGCTATCCGCGGAAGAAAAGCGCCTCGCCATTAAGAACATCGAGGAGTATTACGACCACCTCGCCAACGTGAAGTATTGCAAGCAGGCCGCCACCTATTTGGCGGACAAATCTTTTAAAGACGAATATGATGACTGATGAAATCCTGAACCCCC
>JAJQAY010000065.1 GCA_021203515.1 Bacteroides sp.
GTAGAAATGCAAAATGTCAAAATGAAACTTTTTATTCATACCGGAACGGTTTTGAATTAAACGGGGATTTAGCAGTTCTATCTGTCATTTGTATTCATTTCTATTCCGTTATGAATAATAGTTAGTATTACACAACCCACAAAAAAGCACCCACCAAGTTTTGCGACTGATCCCATGGAAATGCGATATGAATATTGGGAAAGGGGGGATAAAAAGCATCGTATTCTTTTGAAATACAATGCTTCGCTTCGTTCTAAATCTTGTACACCCTCAGGGATTCGAACCCTGGACCCACTGATTAAGAGTCAGTTGCTCTACCAACTGAGCTAAGAGTGCATACTTTGTTTCTCGTTTGCGGGTGCAAAGGTAGTTTTTTTATTTTATTCAGCCAAACAAACTGTATTGTTTTTTACGATGAAATCGGCATTTTTAGTCAAACTCGTATAATTCGGAAGGAGTGGTACGCTTTAACGCACAGAGTTGCAAGTCTTTACCTACAATCACACCTTTTTCTCTTAATTTCCATTCTACGGTTTTATAGGCCAACTCCGGATGGTTATTGTCTTTACTCAAATGGCAAAGCCAGATGTATTGCAAATGTTCCGTGATATTCTCCACAAGAAATTCGGCGGTGGCAATATTGCTCATGTGCCCCGTGCGACTGGTAATCCGGTCTTTCAGGTATTGGGGATAAGTGCCCATGCGAAGCATTTCCTCATCATAATTGGCTTCCAATATCAGATAGTTGGCTTTACGGATATACTCGGCAGCAACGGGAGTTATTTCACCAAGGTCGGTGAGGAAAGAGAATACTTTATCGTCTATCTCAATGCAGTAGCCTACGTTGTCCGTACCGTCATGGGGTACTTCAAAAGACTCAATGCGAAAATCTTCCAGCTGCATCGGTTGCTGCTTTTCCAGATAGCGCACGGACGAATGCAGCTTTTCCGTCATGCAATAGCTCTTGTTGATGCCTTCGTGGATGCGGGCCGTTGTATAAACCGGTATATTCATTTTTTCACCCAATCCGCCCACGGCTTTGATATGGTCGGCATGGTCGTGGGTGACAAACACTGCGCGTATCATTTCCATGCCTATGCCGGCCTCTTTCAATCCCTTCTTGATAGTGCGGGCGGCGATGCCTGCATCGATGAGTATTCCGTATTTTTCTGTACCTATATAATAGCAATTGCCGCTGCTTCCACTTGCAAGGCTTATAAATTTTACTTTCATTCTAATCTCCTTTATTACAAAAAAGCCGTCGCCTTTAAAATGAAAGGCGACAAAGATATTGCAACCTATTTGTCACATTGGGGGGCAAATATACATAAAAATATGCAATATATCAGGTTGTGCTTTCTTCTTTTTGGCGATGAATTCGGTGGTTTTGGCGAAAACCAACAGGGCTACAGCCGCTATCAGGCCTATGCCGGCAAAGTAATACCAGATATAGTGCGCATTGACACTGGCGGCTTCCCAGGCTTCGCGGGTTTCAAACAAAGCCGGATCGGGACAATATTTAGTCAACAGTACGCCGGCTATTCCAAATCCGAAAATGGAAGAGAGGAATGAGTGCAGGTGGCTGAAGCCAAGATACATGCCCTCTTCTCCCTTGGGGCTTGCAAGGAGAAATACTCCAAATAGCGGGGTGAAATGAAGCATTCGGCCAATGCCTGCACAACAATGCCAAGCACCATCATCAGCGTGATATTACTCATTCCGGCTATAATGTCGTTTCCTAATAAATTACCGCATGCCATCAGCAGGGCTGATATGGGAATGAGGAACATGCCGATATTCATGGATGTAATGGCCGTGCGCTTCGACATCCACTTGGTGATAAAGCTCACACAGCACACCACTATAAAGGGATTGACATTGGCTATCCATCCCGGCTTTGCCGTTTCGTCCGCCATGCGGATGACGTATTTGGGCATCGTGGCATACAATTGTTGCTGCACCATCCAGAAGCCGGTTACGATGAGGATAAGAACCAATAAGCGTCAATTCATGATAATGCGCAAGAAACCTTGCCCTATCTCGCGCATACTCTTGCCTTCGCCTGCCGTGTTGGTGGATTTATACAATAAAAGCACGGAAAGCAGCGCCAATATCGTCATGGTGGCCGAGAAGAAGTTGATGTAGATGTAGGCTTGTTCGCCGATTGCATTGCGCAAGGGGTCGATAATGGTTTTTCCGGTGAAAGCACCGAAGTTTACCATCATATAGAAGATGGAGTAGCCACGGGTGCGGGTGGCTTCCGTAGTCTCCTTTGCTACCGAGGCCGATATGATGGACTTGATAAACGAACCGCCTACCATGATGACAAACAAGACCGGAACAATCATCCAGCGGTCGTTGCTATCGGGCAGTCCGGAGAAACGGGCGACTTCTCCGTACTCTACCAGTCCGGCTGCTTCCAGCAAAGTAGGCAAGATGCCCAGGTCTAAATAGCCGACGGACAGCAAGGAGAAAGCAATAATCATGGATTTGCGGAAACCTATTTTATCGGCATATGCTCCGGTGAAGATGGGTAGCAAATAAAGTCCGCCCGAAACCAAACCGGAAATCATACTCGCTTCAAAATCGTTGAAACCTAAAATACTGGAAAGATAGATGGTAAGAACAATAAATACGGCATAATAGGCCATGCGTTCAAAGAGTTCTACTGTGTTGCTCACCCAAAAGGCTTTGCTGAAACCTTTAGGGGCAGTTTGGGGTGATTGAGTCATCCTTTACTATAAATATTATGTTTCTATTAAGGTATATTTGTCGCAAAGATACTCAATAACCGCAAAAGAACAATAGGGTGGGGATAAAAAGCCCCTTCCGCTTCCAAAGTCCCATTAGCAAGACGTTTGGATGGTGCGGAAGGGGTATTGGTATGGAGTGTCGTTCTCCTAGAACTGGAAGAAGTTCTTAGCGTTGTAGTAGCTGATGTCTTCAATCATCTGATTGACGCGTTCCATTTCGGAAACGGGAATTTCACCGTTCTCCACATCACGGCCTACGAGGTTACACAATGTACGACGGAAGTATTCATGACGCGGATAGGAGAGGAAAGAACGGGAGTCAGTCAACATTCCTACGAAACGGCTTAGTAAACCAAGTACGGAAAGTGCATTCATCTGCTTTTCCATACCGTCCTTCTGGTCGAGGAACCACCAACCGGAACCGAATTGAATTTTGCCTGCGATTGTTCCGTCCTGGAAATTACCCAGCATGGTGGCAATTACTTCATTGGCACAAGGATTTAGATTGTAGAGGATGGTCTTTGTCAGTTTGCCTTCAGAGTTCAGGCGGTCGAGGAACTTGGATATAGCCTTTGCCGTGGCAAACTCACCGATAGAATCGAAACCAGTATCCGGGCCGAGCAATTTGAACATCTTGCTGTTGTTGTTGCGGATGGCTCCGTAGTGGAATTGCTGTGTCCAGCCTTTTTCCCAGTCCATTTCACCGAATACGACTAGCATAGCCGATTTGAATTTCAGGATTTCCTCTTTGGTCAATGCAGTGCTGCCATATACCTTATTGAATATAGCTTTGATTTCTGCATCGGTGTAGTCTTCTGCGTAGAACTCTTCGATGCCGTGGTCGGACAACTTACAACCATGGGCGGCAAAGAAGTCATGGCGTTTGCGTAAAGCAGCTATCATATCGTCGAAGTTGGAAATGGTAACACCGCTTACTTCGGCAAGCTTTTCTACGTAAGCACGGAAGTCTGCGGGAACTTCTACCGCCATTGCCTAGTCGGGACGCCAGGTGGGCAACATCTTGATTTCGAAACCGCTTTCACGGGTTTTGATGTGGTATTCCAGCGTATCAATCGGGTCGTCTGTGGTACAAACGGCTTCTACATTATAACGGCGCATCATGCCACGAGCTGAATATTCGGGTTGTTTCAGTTTCTCGTTACATTCGTCGTAGATTTCGCGGGCAGTTTTGGGATTTAATATCTTAGTGATGCCGAAAGCGGTTTTCAGTTCAAGGTGAGTCCAGTGGTACAGGGGATTGCGGAATGTATAGGGTACGGTTTCCGCCCATTTCTCAAACTTTTCCCAATCTGTAGTATCCTTGCCTGTGCAATAACGTTCGTCTATGCCGTTGGTACGCATAGCACGCCACTTGTAGTGGTCGCCGCCCAACCAGATTTCTGTCAATGATTTGAACTGGTAGTCATCTGCCACCATTTGAGGGATTAAATGACAGTGATAATCGATAATCGGCATCTTGGCCGCATGTTCGTGATACAACTCCTGTGCGGTTTCCGTCTGCAACAGGAAGTTCTTTCCCATAAAGTTTTTCATCTTCTTGTGTTTTTTAATATCTAAAAAAATTACTTTTATATTATTACACCTATATAGTATTGATTGTAAAGCTAATAGAACCAAGATTGCTTTTTGCTTTTATTAACCGTTATCGAACACAAAAGTAGAAATTTTACTTGGAGAAACAAAATAATTCGTATCTTTGCGGCAAATATTTATAATATTTAAGTTTTAAATGTAAAGCCTTTAATCCGCCTTCGGGAAATAAATTGGAAAACAAGAATTATACCATCAAAGATATTGCACGCATGGCAGGCGTATCCGCCGGTACTGTAGACCGCGTGTTGCACAATCGGAGAGACGTTTCTTCCGCCAGTAGGGAAAAGGTTCAGAAAGTTCTCGACGAGATTGATTATCATCCTAATATGTTTGCCATCGGTCTGGCTGCTAAGAAGCCTTATCGTATCGTTTGCATTATACCTTATTATATAGAACACGATTATTGGCATGCCGTGGCAAAAGGTATTGACCGTGCCGCCCAAGAATTGCGCCCGTTCAATGTAGGGGTGGATTACTTGTATTACAGTCATGCCGACAAGACTTCTTACGAAAAGGCATGCAGAATAATTCAACAAGAGTCTGTCGATGCCGTGCTGATTGCACCGAACTTTCAGGAAGAGACGCTGAAGTTGACGGCTTATCTGGAAGAGAAGGATATACCTTACGCCTTTATCGACTTTAATATGGAACAGACTCATGCACTGTGCTATATCGGTCAGGACTCCAGAACCAGCGGGTATATTGCTGCAAAAATACTGATGCGGCGTTATGAAGAGGGGCAGGAGCTTGTTCTGTTCCTTAATAACCAGAAGAATAGTCCGGCAGAAATTCAGATGCAACGCCGTATAGAAGGCTTTATGCAATACCTTGCCGCGGAGTATCCTAATCTGACAATACATGATGTTGTTCTTCATAAGAAAGACACTGCTTCCAATAAAATAATGCTGGATGCTTTTTTTTGCCGAACACCCGAAGGCCGTATTAGGAGCTGTGTTTAATTCCCGTGTATATCAGGTGGCAAGCTATCTGCATGAAAACGGACGGAAGCTGAACGCATTGGTAGGGTATGACCTGTTGCAGAAGAACGTCGAGTATCTGAAAAGCGGAGAGGTGAATTATCTTATCGGGCAGCGGCCGGGATTACAAGGGTATTGCGGCGTGAAGGCATTGTGCAATCATATCGTTTTCAAGAAACCCGTCACGGCTGCCAAGTATATGCCTATCGACATTCTGATGAAAGAAAACATCGACTTCTATTTCGAATTTGAATAAATAATATCATATCACAATCATTTAAATCATTTTTTTAAGATGAAAGCATTAAACAAAGAAACAGCTCCTAAGGCTCAACGTCCGGAGCGCATCATCCAGTTCGGTGAGGGTAACTTTTTACGCGCGTTTGTTGACTGGATTATCTACAGCATGAACGAGAAGGCGGACTTCAACAGCAGTGTGGTAGTGGTTCAACCTATTGATAAAGGTATGGTGGATATGCTGAACGCACAGGACGATCTTTATCACGTAAACTTGCAGGGATTGGATAAAGGTGAAACTGTAAACAGTCTGACAATGATTGATGTCATCAGCCGTGCACTGAACCCTTATACCCAAAATGATGAATTTATGAAATTGTCGGAGAAGCCGGAAATGCGTTTCGTTATCTCCAATACTACTGAGACCGGCATCGCTTTCGACCCCTCCTGCAAACTGGCTGATGCTCCGGCATCTTCTTATCCGGGTAAACTGACACAGTTGTTGTATCATCGTTTCAAAACATTCAACGGTGACAAAAGTAAAGGTTTAATCATCTTCCCCTGCGAACTTATCTTCTTGAACGGCCACAAACTAAAGGAAACAATCTATCAATACATCGAATTATGACAACTGGGCAACGAGTTCAAGACTTGGTTTGAAGAGGCTTGCGGTGTATATGCTACATTGGTGGACCGCATTGTTCCGGGATTTCCGCGCAAGGACATCGCTGCTATCAAAGAGAAGTTGCAATATGACGACAGCCTGGTAGTTCAGGCTGAAATCTTCCATTTGTGGGTTATCGAGGCTCCGCAGGAAGTAGCTAAAGAGTTTCCGGCAGACAAAGCAGGATTGAATGTACTGTTCGTTCCGTCTGAAGAACCGTATCACGAAAGAAAGGTGACGCTGCTGAATGGCCCCCATACTGTATTGTCTCCGGTAGCTTATCTGTCCGGTGTGAATATTGTACGCGATGCTTGTCAACATCCGGTTATCGGTAAGTACATCCATAAAGTGATGTTCGATGAACTGATGGAGACATTGAATTTGCCGAAAGATGAGTTGAAGAAGTTTGCGGAAGATGTATTGGAACGTTTTAATAATCCGTTTGTAGACCATGCCGTTACTAGCGTTATGCTGAACTCTTTCCCGAAATATCAGACGCGCGACCTGCCTGGTCTGAAGACTTATTTGGAGCGTAAGGGTGAACTTTCGAAAGGATTAGTGCTCGGTCTTGCTGCTATTATTACTTACTACAAGGTGGTGTTCGCGAAGATGGTGCGGAAATCGTTCCGAATGATGCTCCGGAAATCATGCAATTATTGAAAGACTTGTGGGCAGCGGGCGATACTCAAAAAGTAACGGCAGGTGTGCTTGGGGCTACTTCAATATGGGGTGAAGACTTGAACGCAATTCCGGGACTTGCTGCTGCTGTGAAAGCCGATTTGGATTCTATCCAAGCTAAGGGTATGCTGGAAACGGTGAAAAGCATTCTCTAAATCTGAATAATTTATATTAGGAATGGAGCAAGGTTTCGGCTTTGCTCCATTTTTACATATAAATGCTTGGCTTTGTCTTTTTTTTAATACTTTTGTTTTAGGAATATGGTTATCTATTTTTTGGATGGTAGAAAGATTGCCTTATCAATAAACAACTGAGTTATGAAATACGGAGTTAATAGGAGAGTTCTACTTATTACGGCTGGAATTGTATGGATTGTAGCGGGGCTAACATTTTGCGAATAGGAGTAATAACATGGTTCAGCGACTCTGAATATTGGCTGTTTAAGATTGGAGAGGCAACGATCGTATTTCTCTTATTTTTCTTGTTTGTATTTAAAAAGCTTTATTATAAACACACCCGACGAATTGAACAGAAAAAGGACAAGAATTGCCCCTTCTCTTTTTTCGATGTGAAAGGATGGATTATTATGACTTTCATAATAGCATTCGGTATTACAATACGCTCTTTGCACCTATTACTGGATGCATTTATTTCTGTGTTTTATACGGGATTATCAATAGCGTTGATATTTACCGGAATGCTCTTCATTCGTTATTGGTGGAAAAACGGAAAAAATCCTATTATTCTGCCGCCCTCAGAATAAATGTAGTAGCACCAATCGTAATAATAGCCCCGTCCTCAATACGAATACGATCTTTATCGTTTAAGATTTCGTTATTCAGGAAAGTACCGGTCAGGTTAGGAGCATCGCGCAGGGTATAAACTAATTTTCCTTGTTTGTTGCGTTTCACATTAATAATGCAATGATTGCGATCCATGCTCATATCGGATGTCTCAATAGGAACATTGATAACCGTTCCTACGCAACGGCGTCCAATCATATTATCTCCTTCCTGTAGGGGTAGCACCTGTTTAAAGCCAAAGACATTCTCTATCACCGTGATGTTGCCGAATGAATCTTTAAATTCTGCTTCATCAAGTTCCTCTTCCTTTTGCGGAGCTTTCATCTTCGTCTTGCCCAAACGGATGCTGAATTGCTTTTTGCAATGTTCGCACGCAAAAACAAGTGATTGCCCTTCGCTGTATTTGGTTTCATCGAAAGTCAGGTAATTCTCACATTTAGGACAACGAATACGTTTCATATATAAAGAAGAGATTAAATTAGAATTGAGCTAATGCGCAGGGCTTATTTTTCAGCACCCACGCATTCTGATATGTTTCGTTCTCACGAATTTTATTCAGGGCACGATAGGCTTCTTCCTGTGTACTACACGACTGAATGCTGACGCGTATCTTACCGTCGCCAATAATTGCACGGGCATCTGTGAAGCCTTTATTCACCAACTGTTGCGCCATTGTTGTGGCATCTTTTTCTGTGGCAACGCTGGCTATGATGATGTGATAAGGTAAAACAGGGCGGGACGTCACTTGTTCAGATGCAGGTTGAGAACCCTTGACTACAGGTTGTTGAGGAACTTTAACCTCTTTCACGGCGACAGGAGTAGTCCTTCTTTCGGGAACTCCTTTACTTCTCGTTTGAGAAGTAGCAGCTTTCTTATCAGCAGGCTGTTTTCGAATCACAATAGGAGTAATTGCCAATGACTGCTTCTCTATCTTTTCAAATAAATCATTGGGAAGTAACTGGGCATAATTAGCTTCCACCACTTCCGTATTTTCTATAGGCGCAGAAAGAAAGAAGAACAGAGCAACCACAGCAATCATAGCCACTGCATTTGACAGATAAGACCGTTTGATTTCAAACTTACGCTTCTTGCCTTCTTCCGCAACGGCTGGTACGAAAGGAATTGTTTTTCCTGGATTAGGTTTCTGCAATGCAGCCAACTCTTGCATTTCAAAGCTGTCAAATCCATATAAATAAGGAGTAGAAATCTTATTGTCGTAAGGGACAAAATCGTAAGTATCATGAATAGAGTAGTGCAACTCTCCGACATTCGGCAAATCAGCCTTTCCATTCTCATGGAGAAGTGCAAGCAACCCTCTCACCGTTTTGTCTACAATCTTAGTTGCGTCTGAGAAATTTGTTCCATACACAGCCATATATGATTGCACCAATAATCCATCATTCATCTTCAACTGCGGATTAAAGCCTATAACACGAGTAGGGGGTAAAAAGATATTTTCTTCTTCCACTCTCATTGCCGGAGTATAGTGAGCTATAAATCCGCCCAATCCCGGAACAATGACACAATCATTCTCCAACAATAAAACCTCTATATGCTGTGCTAATTCAATCATGTTACAAAAATAGTGGATTTATCGGATATACTCCGCTTTAACGCGTTTTTTCTTATTAACAACTTATAAACATGATGAACTTTAAAAACTCCTTTCAAGCCTATGCCCATTATATTAGATTTTTTTTTCTACTTTTGCAAAGTTTTTACTATGCTGTTATAAACAGAGACTGAAAACAAAACAATCTTATATATTTTAAAATGAACACAAGTTACTTTCAATGCTTAACCATATATAGATCATCGACTATTATGCGTACCTCTATCTGTTTATTGAGCTTCCTGTTTGTGGGGAGCAGTATTGCTACCGCACAAGTTTCTCCTTTTGTAGAATACGGAGCTACCGTACATACAGGAGATAATGTTCCGCTGTGGCAAGTCAGCAACCAACAAGGGCTCGGATCTATCTACAATAATACCTATATTCGGGGTGGAGTGGGATACAAGCACCAACTGGGTAAGTGGAAATTCGAAGAAAAACTGGATATGGTAGCTGCTGCCGGAATGGGCTTCAAAAGTAATAAAGATATCTTTATACAACAAGCATATGTAGATGTACGCTATAAATGGCTCGGTCTTTTTGCCGGAAGCCGGGAAAAAGGCGCTCCTTTACTGAATAATGATTTAAGTAGTGGTGACATGACATGGTCGGGTAATGCAAGGCCAATACCTCAAATTCTAGCTGGTATTCCAGAATATCTATATATTCTTCCCCGTCTGGCTATAAAAGGTGAAATCTCTTATGGATGGTTTACCGACAATAATTATCAGAAAAGAAAGGTAGGGGAGAACAATTGGTATACGAAAAGCATTAAATATCATCACAAAGAAGGATTTATCCGTGTCGGTATTCCTAATGGAAAATGGCAGCTTGACATAGGAATGACACTTGATACGCAATTTGGAGGCTATCAAATAGGTGGAGCAAACTATGGCGACCTTGGTAATAGCTTGAAAGACTATTTCAGGGTATTTATTCCTGGTGCCGGTAGTGAAGATAAGCCAGCCAATGATAATATGTTTTATCAGGGAAATTTCTTGGGAAGCGAACAGATAAGATTGACTCATCGCTCCAATGCTTTCTCTATCAGTGCCTATCTATCCAACCACTTCGACGACTTTTCTGCCATGGGTAAGCAGAACGGATGGGATGGTCTGTGGGGACTTGAATTGCATCTTAATAATTTTCACCCTATTAATGCTGTTGTATTCGAGTATTTGCAGACTACTAATATGAGCGGCCCGTTGCACGGCTTACACGAACCCGAAGAAGGTCCGGTGCACAAAACCGGTGGTTCGGATAATTACTACAATAATGGTCTTTATCCCGGATGGTCGCATTGGGGCATGATGATAGCCAATCCGCTGATAGCATCACCTATTTACAACAAAGATGGAGATTTGACTTTCAAATATAACCGTGTGAAAGCGCTGCATATGGGATGGAGCGGAGACTTCAACCCTGAATGGCGCTATATAGCAAAAGTCAGCTACAACAGAACATGGGGAACTCCCGGTACTCCTACATTGGATATTCTGGAGAATTTCTCTGCTTATGCATCATTCTATTATTCGCCTAAACAATGGAAAGGATGGGATTTCAACGCATCCCTTGCATTAGACATGGGAGACATATATGGAGATAATTTCGGATTTCAATTAAAAGTACATAAATCATTCTAAGACAATGAACTATATACAAACAGAAATAGATGGGGTTTGGGTAATAGAACCAAGAGTGTTCAATGATGCCCGTGGTTATTTTATGGAAGCATTTAAGGAAGAAGAGTTCCGCGCCAATATCGGTGATGTACATTTTGTACAGGACAACGAATCTAAATCTTCTTTCGGTGTGCTGCGCGGACTCCATTATCAGAAAGGGGGATATAGCCAAGCTAAGTTGGTGCGCGTCATAAAAGGTAAGGTGCTGGATGTTGCTGTCGATTTGCGCAAGTCTTCACCTACATTTGGTAAGTACGTTAGCGTAGAACTGAGTGAAGATAATAAACATCAGTTCTTCATACCTCGCGGATTCGCCCACGGCTTTCTTGTGCTGAGCGAAGAGGCCGTCTTTACTTATAAAGTAGATAATGCTTACGCTCCTCAAGCCGAAGCGTCTATCCGTTTTGATGATGAAGCTGTTGGTATCAAATGGCCCATTGATGTATCGCAACTTTTATTATCAGAAAAAGATGGGCACGCCGTATCATTGAAGGATGCGGAATATTTTGAATAAGATATGAAAATAGCTATCGTCGGTACAGGATACGTCGGTTTAGTGACCGGCACCTGCTTTGCAGAAATCGGAGTCAATGTAATCTGCGTTGATACTAACAACGAAAAGATAGAGGCATTGAAGAAAGGCATTATGCCAATCTATGAGAATGGCCTGGAAGAAATGGTGAATAGAAACGCAAAGGCAGGACGCCTGAAATTCACTACCTCTTTGGAAAGCTGTTTGGACGAAGTAGATGCTGTATTTAGTGCCGTAGGTACTCCTCCCGACGAAGATGGCAGTGCTGACCTGAGTTATGTGCTCGAAGTGGCACGGACCATCGGGCGCAATATGAAGAAATATATACTGGTAGTGACCAAAAGCACTGTGCCCGTAGGCACTGCTAAGAAAGTGCGTGCCGCCATACAGGAAGAATTGGACAAGCGGAGCGTACAAATAGAATTTGATGTTGCATCCAATCCGGAATTTCTGAAAGAAGGTAATGCAATTAACGACTTCATGAGTCCTGACCGTGTAGTGGTAGGAGTAGAGTCCGAGCGGGCCAAGAAATTGATGAGTAAGTTTTATAAACCATTTTTGCTAAACAACTTCCGTGTAATCTTCATGGATATTCCCTCTGCCGAAATGACGAAGTATGCTGCCAATTCTATGCTCGCCACCCGCATCAGCTTCATGAACGATATTGCCAACCTCTGCGAATTGGTGGGGGCGGATGTCAATATGGTGCGTAGTGGCATTGGTTCCGATACCCGTATCGGACGTAAATTTCTGTATCCCGGCATTGGGTATGGCGGTTCCTGTTTTCCGAAAGATGTAAAAGCCCTGATAAAAACTGCTGAAAACAACGGTTATCAGATGCGTGTACTTCGTGCCGTAGAAGAAGTGAATGAGGAGCAGAAGGGTATCTTATTCGAGAAGTTACAGCGATATTTTAGAGGTGACTTGCAAGGTAAAAACATTGCTATATGGGGATTAGCCTTCAAACCCGAAACTGATGACATGCGCGAAGCCCCCTCTTTGATTTTGATAAATAAACTTTTGAATGCCGGATGCAAAGTACGCGCATATGACCCTGCTGCCATAGATGAATGTCGTCACAGAATAGGAGAGAAAATCTTTTATGCTACCGACATGTATGATGCCGTGCTCGATGCGGATGCTTTAATGTTGGTAACAGAGTGGAAAGAATTTCGTTTGCCATCATGGGCAGTCATAAAAAAGACAATGAGAACTCCGCTATTATTGGACGGTCGCAATATTTACGAAAAGAAGGAAATAGAAGAACTTGGATTTACCTATCATTGCATCGGTAAATAAAAGGGAGGAAATAAAGGATGAAAAGACTCGTTATAGAGTTGTGTTGTTGCATAGCATTGACCGCATGCGGCAATAACAGGGAAACGAAAACAATAGAGGAAGACCTTACGGCTAAAGCCTTACTGCAGGGCATTTGGATAGATGATGAAACGGAAATACCACTGATACGTATCGAAGGTGATACTATATATTATACTAATCCACAAAATGTTCCCGCTTCATTTAAGGTGATGAAGGACACAATTTATGTGTATGGCAGTAATACTACAGCATATAAAATAGACCGTCAGACGGAATACAGTTTCTGGTTCCATTCACTAGACGAAGAAGTTGTAAAGTTACATAAGTCAGAAAATCCGGAAGATACCTTAATATTCAAAGATCAGGAAGTAGAAGTTATTCCCACCACTTTGGAAGTGATAAAGAAAGATAGCGTGGTGATATATGACGGCACGCGATATCGCGGGTATGTCTATATCAATCCGTCTACGATGAAAGTTACACGAACTTCATACTCGGAGAGCGGTATCGGCGTAGACAATGTATATTATGATAATGTAATCCACATTTGCGTATATGAAGGCAGACAGATGCTCTACGGAAAAGATATTACCAAGAATATCTTTTCGGTTGTTTTCCCGGAAGAACTTTTAAATCAAATGATTTTGGCTGATATGAACTTTATGGGAATAAATAGCAGGGGATACCAATATCAAGCCACACTTCGCATTCCGGAAAGCTCTGTATATAATTTAGTGAATATAGCGATTGGCTTTGATAAACAGATAAGCATAAAAAAAAGCGGAATAAACCGCTTTATATATTTTTCTGTTATTTCCGGGGTTGAGGTCGCTTACCGCTTTTCCGGTTATTGTTGCGACTATTTCCATTGTGACGTCCGCCTCCTTTATAATCGCCTCGTACACGTCCGGCAAAAGAACGCGGTTTATATTCGGGAGCTTCACCGAGTTCTTCAGGAACCGGAATTTTATAGATTTCTTTCTCAAGAAAGTTCTCTATATTCTTAAAGTTAGCTTGTTCCTTTTCACTAACAAAGGTCAAAGCAACACCGTCATTATTGGCACGTGCTGTACGTCCGATGCGATGCACATAGTCTTCACTGTCATGGGGTACATCATAATTAAGCACCAAACGGATATCATCAATATCGATACCACGCGCCACTATATCTGTAGCTACCAATATATTTATCCGTCCTGCTTTAAATTCGTACATCACTTCTTCGCGCTGTGCCTGCTCCAAGTCAGAATGCATTTCTCCTACATTCAGTTTCATCTGCTTTAGAGATTTGGTAACTTCCTTAACCTTTATTTTAGACGAAGCAAAAATAATCACACGTTCCGGAGCCTGTTCGGCAAAAAGATTACGAATGATGCCCAACTTCTGATTTTCATAACAGATATATGCAGCCTGTACTATCTTCTCAGCAGGCTTGGATACTGCCAATTTTACTTCAGCCGGATTATTCAGAATATTCTTTGCCAACTGCTGTATCTTGTCGGGCATGGTTGCCGAAAACATGATTGTCTGATGCTCTTTAGGCAAATACTTAACAATCTGCATGATGTCATCATAGAAACCCATATCCAACATACGGTCCGCTTCATCCAGGATGAAGTAGGAAACGCGGGAAAGGTCAACATATCCTAAGCTAAGATGAGCTATCAGACGTCCGGGAGTAGCAATCACAACATCCGCTCCCAGAGTTAATCCCTTCTTTTGCTGCTCAAAAAGTACTCCATCGTTGCCACCATATACAGCCACGCTGCTGGCAGGCATAAAGTATGAAAAACCTTCCATTTGTTGGTCAATCTGCTGCACCAACTCCCGGGTAGGAGCCATTATTACACAGTTGATTGCATCTTCAGGATGTCCGCCTTCTGAAAGTTTATTCAGGATAGGCAACAGATAGGCAGCCGTTTTGCCTGTTCCGGTTTGTGCCACGGCTATCAAGTCGCGGTCTTCGAGTATAACGGGAATTGATTCTGCTTGTATAGGAGTACACTCCTCAAAGCGCATGGCATCCAGTGCTTCAAGCACATTATCATTTAATTGTAGTTCGGAAAACTTCATGTGTCTCTTTTGATTTGACGGCAAAGATATGAAAAAAGGCTGCTAAAATGGGCTCTTGTAGTAAAAAAAATAAGCTACTACGATAATTTATTATCTTAGTAGCCTACATAATCATTTCAGAAGCTTATTTTATTCATCGGTGTTCATCGATATAAGAGTCTTTGAAGCCGAGGAAATAAAGCACACCGTCCAGTCCGATTGTATTGATGGATTGTTTGGCATTTGCCACTACTTTAGGTTTGGCATGGAATGCAATTCCAAGTCCGGCAATGCCCAACATCGGTAAGTCGTTCGCTCCGTCGCCTACGGCAATGGTTTGAGCTATATCTACCTTCTCAACCTGTGCAATCAGGCGTAATAACTCCGCTTTTCGTTTACCATCCACCACATCGCCAAGGTAACGCCCGGTTAGTTTGCCATCCTCAATCTCCAGTTCGTTGGCATAGACATAGTCCACACCATATTTCTTCTGGAGATATTGCCCGAAATAGGTAAAACCACCGGAGAGGATTGCTATTTTATAGCCATATTTCTTTAATACATACATCAAGCGGTCCACACCTTCCGTGATAGGTAAATTCTCCGCAATTTCCTGCATCACAGATTCATCCAGACCTTTCAGCAATGCCACCCGTTCACGGAAACTCTCCGTGAAGTCTATCTCGCCGCGCATGGCACGTTCGGTTATAGCCTTTACCTGCTCACCTACGCCTGCACGCAATGCCAGTTCGTCAATGACTTCAGTTTCTATCAATGTGGAATCCATATCGAAGCAAATCAGGCGGCGCATACGTCGATACATGTTGTCCAACTGAAAAGAGAAGTCCATTTCCAGTTCGCCGGCCAGTTTCATCAATTGTTCTTGCATGGCTACACGATCTTTGGGAGTACCGCGAACAGAAAACTCAATGCAAGCACGTGTCCTTGCCTCACACTCGTTCAAAGGGATACGGCCGGTCAAGCGTTTAATCGCATCGATGTTCATTCCTTGTTCAGCAAGAATGCGGGTAACGGCAGATATCTGGCGGGCAGACAACTTGCGTCCGAGCAAAGTAAGAATATACCGGTTTTTTCCCTGCATACTTACCCAGTCTTCATATTCCTTCACTGTAATAGGATAGAAACGGATAGTGACTCCTAGAGAAGAAGCCTTGAAAAGCAGCTCTTTCATGATAAAGCCAGAGTGTTGTTCTTCCGTCTTACACAAAATACCCAATGATAAGGTATTGTGGATATCAGCCTGACCGATGTCGAGGATAGTGGCATCGTACTTAGCTAAAATTTCCGTGACCGAAGCTGTCAATCCAGGGCGGTCTTCACCCGTGACGCGGATGAGAATGAGTTCAGTGTTCAATGGTTGCATAAGCTGCTTGTTTATGACGATAACTGGGTACAAATGTAGGGAAAATTCTTGCTATTTATGCTAAATAACATAAAAATATAGGGTAAAAAAGTGAGAAAATTGCTTGTTTATTTGGAACTTACTTTAAGAAATGCTTACCTTTGCACCCGATTTCAGGAGAAAAGGCTTTGAGTATCAATGAATTCCTCTCATTACAAAGCTTAAAAAGACGATGTTCCGGGAAGAAATCACTGCCAAATGGACAGTCCCGGATAGTATTAACCAAAACCGCGTTACATGAAATATGTAAAATGGATTTTTGTTGTATTACTAATTAGTTCCTTGACTTCTTTCGTAGAAAAAGACAAACCGACCGGAGGTTTGAATGTGGGTGACATAGCTCCGGATTTTAAAATCGAATCTATGTCTACTGAGCAACCAATTGCCGAACTATCTACTATGAGAGGCAAATATGTACTGCTTAGTTTTTGGGCAAGTTATGACGCGCACTCCCGGATGCAAAACGCAAGTTTGAGCAATGTGCTTCGTTCCGCTTCCCGTAATAATGTGGAAATGGTTTCCGTTTCGTTTGATGACTATCAATCTATTTTCAAGGAAACCATTCGCAAGGACCAAATAGTTACGCCCACTTGTTTCGTGGAAACTAAAGGCGAGTCCTCAGGCTTATTTAAAAAATATCGCTTAAGTCGTGGATTTACTAACTATTTATTAGATGATAATGGTGTGATTATTGCCAAAAACATCTCTGCTGCAGAGCTTTCAGCTTACTTGAATTAAGTTCTTCCATGCATGATGCTATGAAAAGCTTAAAGAACCTGTAAGACGAAAGTGGGGTGTTCTTCCGAAAATAAGCAGATTCGTCTGCGAACAGAAGAAGAACCAGAACAAAAGAGGAAATGAATACAACAAAAAAGCCCGCCTGCACTTGTGGAAACACAAGAGCAGGCGGGCTTCTGATTTTATGGCAATTCTTAAATCTTATTTAGGGGCTTTCTTATAGAGGTAGAATGCAATGAATGCGTAGAGTATATTAGGTATCCACACTGCAATAAAGGGCGGAACATTACCATTAACAGCAAAGGTAGAAGCAATTGTCTGGAACAGAATGTATGAGAAACTCAATCCCAGACCAATTCCAAGATGCAATCCCATACCTCCTTTTGTCTTTTTAGAAGACAACGACACACCAATCAGAGTCAGAATGAATGAAGCAAACGACATTGCAATGCGCTTATGATATTCTATTTCAAATTCCTTGATATTGGCGAAGCCTCGCTGACGTTGCCTGTCTATGTATTCACTCAGTTGAGGACTGGTCAGCATTTCCTGTTGGTTTTTCATTATCAGGAAGTCTGCCGGTTCCATAAAGAGAATGGTATCCATTCTCTCTCCTTTGGTGATGCTTTCCCGCATACCGTCCATTTGACGGATCATATAATCTTTTACTATCCACTTATGTACAGATGCTGTATCATAGGTAATGCTGCGTGCCGTCAGGTGAGATACCAGTTGCTTGTCGTTGAATTTATCCAAGAAAAAGCGGTATCCCGTCTTGCTGTAATCCTCAAAACGTTCTATATAGGCTATTACTCCGGAGTCCACTTCCAACTGAATATTTCGGGCTGTAGTCGTTTTACGAGGCTTGTAGTATTTATCCTCAAAGTTAAGGCGTGTCACACTACTTTTAGGAATAACGTACGAACCTAAACAGAACGTCACCACTGCAATAATAGCCGCTGACACCATGTATGGTCGCAGCATACGCTTGAAGCTCATTCCCGTAGAGAACATCGCAATGATTTCCGAGTTCTCCGCCAGTTTGGAAGTAAAGAAGATAACGGCGATAAAGACGAACAGCGGACTGAACAGATTGGCAAAGTAGGGGATAAAGTTCATGTAATAATCGAAGATAATGGCTTTCCACGGTGCTTCGTGCGACATGAAACGGTCCATTTTCTCATTAAAGTCGAATACCACCGCAATAGAGATTATCAGTGCGATGGCAAACACGTACGTTCCCAGGAACTTCTTGATGATGTACCAGTCCAGTCGCTTGAGGAACTTATTTTGTCCGATGGGCAGCTTTATATTCTTCAGTATCCTCCTGTCAGATATTCTCATAGCCTTGTCGATACGCGTTTCACCATCATTGGCTTCCAGGTAGAGAAGTCACCGGCAATGATATGTTTACGGGCTTCGCCTACCAGCCACAGATAGAACGCTAAATTATGGATAGAGGCGATCTGCATTGCCAGCAATTCTTGTGCATGAAACAAATGGCGCAAATACGCTTTACTATATAAGGTATCTACATAGGATGCACCATCCGCCTCGATGGGAGAGAAGTCCGTTTCCCATTTCTTGTTGCGCATATTGATGATGCCGTCTTTAGTGAACAACATCCCGTTGCGTCCGTTGCGGGTAGGCATCACGCAGTCGAACATATCGACACCGCGTTCGATACCTTCGAGGATATTTACCGGAGTGCCTACACCCATCAGATAGCGCGGTTTGTCTTTCGGCAGAATTTCGTTCACCAATTCTATCATCTCATACATCTTCTCCGTGGGTTCACCCACCGCCAAACCGCCGATTGCATTTCCTTCAGCTCCTTTCGAAGCTATGAACTCGGCCGATTGCTTGCGAAGGTCCGGATAGACACATCCCTGAACGATAGGGAAAAGCGCCTGATGATACCCATACTTAGGTTCTGTTTCACTGAAGCGCTTGATGCAACGGTCCAACCAGCGATGGGTCAGCTCCATTGACTTCTTGGCGTAAGCATACTCGGCATCGCCCGGAGTACATTCATCGAAGGCCATCATGATGTCCGCACCGATGGTGCGTTCAATATCCATCACCTTTTCCGGTGTAAAGATATGCTTGCTGCCGTCGATGTGCGAACGAAATTCTGAGCCTTCTTCCCGCAACTTGCGAATACCGGCCAGGGAAAATACCTGAAAGCCACCGCTGTCGGTCAGCATCGGACGGTCAAAGCCGTTGAACTTATGCAGTCCGCCAGCCTTTTCGATAACGTCCAGCCCCGGGCGCAGATAAAGGTGATACGTATTACCTAATATAATCTGTGCCTTTATATCCTCTTTCAATTCGGGCAAATGTACACCTTTCACGGCTCCCAGCGTACCAACCGGCATAAAGATAGGCGTTTCAATCTGTCCGTGGTCAGTCGTAATCAATCCTGCCCGGGCGTTCGTCTTGCTGTCTGTATACTGTAACTCGAATGTCATGCCTCTTTCTTTTCTGTCTTTTCTTTCTTTACGGACAAGTCGATGGCATCGGCCACCTTTTCATCAGTCAGTGCAATGGCAAATACCTCTTTCACATCTTTCACATAATGGAAAGTCAGTCCTTTCAGATAAATATCCTGCATCTCGTCAATGTTCTTGCGGTTTTCTTCGCTCAAGATAATCTCCGTGATACCTGCACGCTTGGCAGCCAGAATTTTCTCCTTGATGCCGCCCACGGGAAGTACTTTTCCGCGAAGCGTAATCTCACCCGTCATGGCAAGGTTCGCTTTTACTTTCCGTTGCGTAAGGGCAGAAGCCAGTGAGGTGGCCATAGTGATACCTGCCGACGGGCCATCTTTCGGGATAGCTCCTTCGGGCACATGGACGTGTATGTTCCAGTTATCGAATATCTCTTCGTCAAGCCCCAATAGAGACGCATGTGCTTTGATATATTCCAATGCCAGCATGGCCGACTCCTTCATTACATCTCCCAGATTTCCGGTTAACGTCAACCGTCCGCCTTTTCCGCGGCTCAGGCTGGTTTCCACAAAGAGTATCTCACCACCTACGGCTGTCCATGCCAAGCCCGTAACTACACCGGCATATCCATTGCCCTGATATTTGTCACGTGTATATTCTGGTGCACCGAGTAATTCATGCAAATTATCCGGCTTAATTTCCCTACGCAGCAAATAGCCGTCTTTAGCGTACTGCAATGCCACTTTACGGAGGATTTTACCAATCTTCTTCTCCAGTTCGCGCACACCGCTTTCACGGGTATAGTCCTCAATGATTACCTCCAACGTATTCTTCGGAATTTTAACATCATTCTTCTTCATACCATTCGCTTCCAATTCCTTCGGAACCAAGTGACGGCGAGCTATCTCAATCTTTTCTTCCGTGATATATCCGCTTACTTCAATCAACTCCATGCGGTCCAGTAGCGGTGCCGGAATTGTATTCAGGTTATTGGCGGTTGCAATGAACATCACCTTCGACAAGTCATAATCCACATCGAGGAAATTATCATGGAAAGTAGTATTCTGCTCCGGATCGAGTACTTCGAGCAGGGCAGAGGAGGGGTCTCCCTGGCGGTCGGCGCTCACCTTGTCTATTTCATCCAAGATAAACACCGGATTGGAAGAACCTGCCTTAATCAAGCTCTTGATAATGCGTCCCGGCATCGCTCCGATATACGTCTTGCGATGTCCGCGTATTTCCGCTTCATCGTGCACGCCACCCAAAGACATACGGATATATTTCCGCTTCAGTGCTGCGGCAATGGAGCGCCCCAATGAGGTCTTTCCCACACCCGGAGGGCCATACAAGCAGATAATAGGCGACTTCATGTCCCCTTTCAATTTCAATACAGCCAAATGCTCCAAGATACGTTCTTTCACCTTTTCCAGGCCATAATGGTCTTTGTTCAGCGTCTTTTCCGCATTGTTCAGGTTCAGGTTGTCCGTAGAATAAACACCCCACGGCAGACTGAGCATGGTTTGCAGATAGTTCAACTGCACACTGTAATCAGGTGATTGCGGATGCATACGCTCCAGCTTATCCACTTCTTTCAAGAAAGTGACCTTCACTTCATCATTCCATTTGATGATTTCCGCCTTACGACGCATTTCTTCTATTTCCTGTTCCTGACCGCCGCCACCCAGTTCGTCCTGAATGGCTTTAATCTGTTGTTGCAGGAAGTATTCGCGCTGCTGCTGGTCTATATCTTCGCGTGCCCGCATCTGGATGGACTCCTTGATTTCGGCAAGCTGCACTTCCCGGTTCAATATCTCCAGGAGGCGGTAAGTGCGTGCCCGTAATGCATCGATGCGAAGCAATTCTATCTTTTCATCCTTCTTCAACGGCAGGTTAGTACAGATGAAATCGACCAAAAACATCGGATTATTGATGTTTTTGATAGCAAATGATGAGTCTTGGGGAAACATATCCGACGACTTGATGTAGCGCACTGCCAAATCCTTGCATGCTTCTACCAAAGTCTGAAACTCTTTATCATCTTTAGAAGGAATGTCTTCGTTCAGAGTGGTTACACGTCCTTTCAGATAAGGAGTCGTAGCTGCGATATCTTTCAGCTCTATCCGCTTGGAACCTTGCAGGATAACGGTAGTCGTCTGATCCGGCATTTCCAGCACGCGAACGATTTTGGCAATCGTGCCAATGGTATGCAAGTCCTCAAACATAGGGTCTTCGGTTTCAGATATCTTCTGGTATGCTACAGCTATGTATAAGCCTTTTTTCTCCGCTTCACGTACCAACTTTAGAGATGATTTTCTTCCCACAGATACTGGCATGAATACTCCCGGAAATAAAACCATATTCCGAAGTGGCAACACCGGAACGATTTCATTTACTTCAATATCCATCAATTGTTCTTCATTCCCCTCAAAATCAGCAATTACGGAAAAACCATTTTCATTTCTATCATCGATATCGCTAAAGTAGCTTGTTTTCTTCATTTCTTTCCTTTTAGTTTATGTCATATTGTCAGGCCTAATAAAGCGCCTGCAAAGTTAAGCTATTTCTCCATTAAATAGGCGCTCCTTTCTTTAAAAAGACAAAAACGATGCCAAAATAGCGTATATATTGGCTGTCTTTGATTATTTTTGAGCCCGATAAACAGAGCTAAATATGCCAAATACGTTCTTCCAGTTCAAATAATTTACCATATATCACGACCGTTGCGCCATGAAAGTAGGCACGGACGGAGTTTTGCTGGGAGCATGGGCTCCGGTAGAAAGCTCTAAACGAATACTTGATGTAGGAACGGGTACTGGGTTAATATCCTTGCAGTTAGCACAGAGAAATTCCGATGCGATTATCACAGCTATCGAGATAGACGAAGCAGCGGCCGGACAAGCAAAAGAGAATGTAGCCCGTTCTCCCTGGAGTAATCGCATTGAGATCGTTTGTTGTGATTTCCGTAATTATGCATCGAAAGAGAAGTTTGATTTAATAGCTTCCAATCCTCCTTATTTTATAGATGCCTTAAGATGTCCGGACGAACAGCGCCGCTTGGCACGTCACACAGGGGAGTTAAATTATGAACTGTTATTTCGCAATTCTACCCGTATGTTGTCGGAGCAGGGGGGAGTGAGCATCATTGTTCCGGCAGAAGTGGAAAAAGCGGTTATTGACACAGTCTGGACACACAAACTTTTCCCCCCACCGTCGTTTGCGCGTTTTTACCAAGCCGGGCAAACCATGCCGGCGGGTATTATTTACTTTCGGTTTTGCAGAAATACCTTGTGCAGAAGAAACTCTTTGTATTGAGGTGGAACACAACGAGTTTACTCCCGAATACATCAATCTGACACGTGATTTCTATCTGAAGATGTGATTTATGACAGATAAAAGTTATCAAAATGCTTGGACGTTATTGAAATAGTTTTTACCTTTGCACTCGCTTTTAAGAAATAAGGCATTCGGGGTGTAGCGCAGTCCGGTTAGCGCACCTGCTTTGGGAGCAGGGTGTCGTGGGTTCGAATCCCGCTACCCCGACAGAATAATAGAAGTCGTTGATTTTCAACGGCTTCTATTCGTTTATAGAAGCCTCCCAAAACGCATCATCTGTTCACTCAAAACGCATCATCTATTTGACCCAAACGCATCATCCGTTTGCCCTGAATACATCATCCGTTTAGGGCAAACGGATGATGTAATTTTACTTGTACTACAATCTTGTTTCGCATTCTCTTTCACGCTTTCCTGAAACTCTCTGTATATGAGGCGTTGAGAACGAAAAAGCATTGACCGAATAATCTCCGCAGTGAAACAGAATTATCACTTTGGTAAAAAAATGAATATCATCGCAGTGAAAAATAACTAGTTTTGACTATCTTTGCCTCAATCACTAACTAAATAAGCAAATATGAAAACAATAAAGGGAATTTTCTTGTTCGGGATGTTACTCTTAGGATGCATTTCCTGCAAAAACAAGGCGGATAATGCAGCACAAGGCGCTGATGCCAAAGCAGAAAGTGACTCGTTACATCATGCACAAGGGATAGTAATAGACGCTACGATGAATGGATTTACCATAGTTACGCCTAAAAGCGATACTTTATTTATCAGTACGATGGATAGAGATATAGCTCTGGAAGGCGGGCTGCTACTGGGAGATACATTGGATGTATGCTACACGGTTACCGAAGGCGAACCCGGCATTAATATGGCGTCTGCTGTAGAGAAAGTACATTAAAAAACAGATATAGTATGAAAAAACTTATTTTAGGAGCTGCTCTTTTGGCAGCAATTCTTGCTGCTTGCGGTGGCAAAAAGGGAGTGGAAACCGTTGTCGGTTCATGGGTGATGCCCATAGAAGGACAACCGGGCAAGATGCAGGGCATCAAGTTGGAAGAAGACGGTGAAGCATCTTCCATCAATATGGCTACGCTGCAATATAAGTATTGGGACCAGCATGGCGACAAGCTCTTCCTGACCGTGAAAAGCATTGGCAACGGCATCGAGATAGAAGGAATAGACACCTTGACGATAGAAAAGCTGACGGCTGACTCGTTGGTATTAAATTCCAACTACGGATATACGTTGCGCTATGTAAGACAGAAGTAATTTCTGCAAAAATAAGGCACGGATAAGACGGACTTTATAAACCAAAACCGTGAAATCCGTGTTGTCCGTGCCTAAAACCGCATCTATACGAACTGCAAGATAAAGCAACTGCCGTTCCCCACTACCGATTGTGCCTTTATATTCCCTCCATGCCTGTTCATAATCTGTCTGCACAGACTCAGCCCAATGCCTGAGCCGGACGTCTTCGTAGTAAAGAACGGAACAAAAATCTTATCCTGCACCTCCGGCAGAATACCTTCTCCATTATCTTCAACGGCAAGCAGACATTGCCAGGACGAAGACGGAAGGACTTTAACTTCAATCTTCGGATTATCCTTCTTGCTGCACGCTTCCTTAGCGTTCTTAATCAGATTAATAAGTACTTGCTCAATCTGTGTGCGGTCTATCTGGAGCACACGGTCATTCGCGGGCATCTCTATCCGGATGAACTCTTCCGGAAAGAGTTTCCGCAAATCCTGCAACAGTTCGCCGACGGACACCGGACGACGGACGGGAGCAGGGAGACGCGTCAGCCGTCGGTAGTTCTCCACAAACTCCAACAGCCCTTTGCTGCGCCGATGAATGGCCTGCATGCCCTGCTGCATCACCGGATAATTCTTTTCCGTCATTTCCCGTTCGCTCAACGTCTCGGAAAGGGAAATGATAGGCGTAATGGAGTTCATAATCTCGTGTGTCAGCACGCGAATGAGCTTCTGCCAGGCTTCCATTTCGTTGCGTTCCAACACGCGCATGCGGAAGTTCTTCATGGCCTCGGACAGTTCGTCCACCATCTCCTCCATAGAGCGATTATGGTAGGGCGAGCGAAAAGAAAGCATCATGTCATCATACCGGAGGCTTTCTGCCAAATGGCGCATCATGTGCACTTGTATCATCTGCATGCGATACAGATGGACGGTAGTCGCCACCAACAGCAGTCCCACCATCAGCGCACTGAACCACAGTCCGGCATCCGCCAACAGATAAATGCCTACCGACATCAAGGCAATGCCCACGATGTGCACAATCACGATGAAAGAATATCGTTTCATAATCCCAGTTTTTCAAGTTTACGATAGAGGGCGAAGCGCGTGATGCCCAGATATTCGGCGGCACGGGTCACGTTGCCACTGCTCAGCCGCATGGCCCTTTCCACGGCCTGCCGTTCCAGTTGCTCCAGATTGAGTACCTCCTCCTCTTTTTTGAGACGCGGGGCGGTGGCCTGAAGCACAAAGTTCTCAGGGCGCAGCAACGAACCGTCTCCCAGTATCACGGTACGTTCCATCGTGTGCTGCAATTCGCGCACATTGCCGGGCCAGGCATATTTCAGCAATTTGCTCTTTGCCTCCCGCGTCAATCCGCGCATTTCTTTCTGATACTTGCGGGCATAGCGTTGAAGGAAGTATTCGGCCAGCAGAAGGATGTCGTTTCCGCGTTCCCGCAGGGGAGGGATATGCAGTTCGATGGTATTGATGCGATAAAGCAAGTCTTGCCTGAAGCTTCCTTCCTCCACCAGCCGACGAATATCGGCATTGGTGGCACAGATGAGTCGCACATCGATGGGCACTGCCTGCGTGCTTCCAAGCCGGCTGATTTGCCGTTTCTCGATAGCAGTCAGCAGTTTGGTCTGCATAGGCAGGGAGAGGTTTCCTATTTCATCCAGAAAGAGCGTGCCGCCCGTCGCTACTTCCATACGTCCCGCTTTCGGCTTCCGGGCATCGGTGAAAGCTCCCTTTTCGTATCCGAACAACTCACTCTCAAACAGTTGTTCCGGGATGCTGCCGAGGTCAATCGTAACAAACGGCCTTCCGAAGCGGGGAGAGTTGCGATAAAGTAGCCGGGCTATGACATCCTTTCCCGTACCGTTTTCGCCCAGTATCAGAATATTGGCATCTGCATCGCGCAACTTCCCGACAGTGGAAAGGACTTCTTTCATCGCGTCCGACTCACCGATAATCGTTTCGTCCGCACTTCCCGTCACTCCGTTGCTCAGCACTTCCACTTGTTCTTTCAGCAGATTAATCTCGTTGCGCGAACGACGCAACTTCATGCCCGAGGACAGCGTGGCAAGCAGTTTCTCCTTTTCCCACGGTTTGGGAATGAAGTCGGTGGCCCCGGCTTTAATGGCGCGCACCGCCTTGTCCGTGTCGGCATAAGCCGTCATAAAGATGACAACTGCCTGCGGGTCGATGCGCAGAATTTGTTTCAGGTCCTCGAAACCTTCCTGTCCGCTGATGGCATCGCGGCTGAAATTCATGCCCAGTAGCACGATGTCCGGCTGAAAGGTAGTCATGAAATGTTCGATGCGGTCGGGGGTGACGGCTACTTTTATTTTCTCCGCATACGGTTCCAGCAGCAGGTTGAGGGCGAAAAGCACATCCTCGTTATCATCAATGATCAGTATTTTGCCTAATTGTTCCATAGTATAATATCTTATCGACACAAAGGTAAGTATAATATTCATGTGCTGTACGTGCATTTTCGCACTATTTTTGTGCGACATAGCACGCGAAAGGATACCATCGAATACTACTTTATATCTGATATACAAATGCTTATCTCTTTGGCATAAGATTTGAAACTATCTTGGCAAAAGAACGTACTATGCACAAATATACATTACTGATACTACTTATTTACGGAGCACAGACCAATGCCGCCGCGCAAGAGCCTGCCTTGCTGCTGACTTTGGGGCAAACCATTGAGCGTGCCCGTGAGCAATCGCCCGATGCACAAAATGCCCGTCACACATTCCGTTCGGCCTATTGGAACTACAAATACTACCGTGCCAACTATTTGCCTGCTTTGAACCTGACATCCGATCCATATCTGGACCGCGCCATCAATAAAGTAACTCTGGGAGACGGTAGCGTCAAGTTCGTAGAACAAAACCTGCTGAGTACCGACCTGACGCTAAGCCTGACGCAGAACATCCCCTGGACGGGCGGCACACTGTTCGTGGAGACTGCCGCCCAGCGTCTCGACCTCTTCAGCAACGACACTTACTCCTGGCAAACGCCCCCCCCGTAAACATCGGATACAAGCAATCGCTGTTCGGCTACAACAGCCTGAAGTGGAACCGCCGCATCGAACCTATCCGCTATCGGGAAGCTAAGAAAACATATGTAGAAACACTGGAGCTGGTTGCCGCCCGTGCCACCGAGAAATTCTTCGACCTGGCCAAAGCGCAAAGCAACCACGAAATAGCCACTACCAATTATGCCAACGCCGATACCTTATATATATATGCGCAAGGGCGCTACAACATCGGAACCATCTCCGAGAGCGAAATGCTTCAACTGGAACTGAATAAATTGACCGAAGAGGCCAACCGGATGAATGCACGTATCGAAATGGAGAACTGCATGCAGGAGCTTCGCTCGTATCTCGGCATTCAGGAAGATATAGAGTTGCAGGCTGCTGTCAGCGGTCAGGTGCCGGAGTTGCATGTAGACCTCGGCAGCGCCCTGCAGCTAGCCAACGAAAACAGTCCCGAGATCCAGAATATGCTGTGTCGCCAGTTGGAGAGCGAGAGTGCCGTTTCAAAGGCCCGTGCCAATGCAGGGCTGAAAGCCGACATCTACCTGCGCTTCGGACTGACACAAACGGCCGAAAAGCTGAAAGACTCCTATCGCAATCCGCTAGACCAGCAATATGTCAGTTTAGGCATCAGCCTGCCTATTCTCGACTGGGGACGCGGGAAAGGGCAGTTACGTGTGGCACGTTCCAATCGCGACTTAGTCCATACGCAGGTAGAGCAGGACAAAACGGATTTTGACCTGAACATCCGCAAGTTGGTGAAGCAATTTAACCTCCAGGCCCAACGTGTACATATAGCCGTCCGCACGGACGAAACCGCCCAGCGACGCGCCGAAGTGGCCCGGCGGCTCTATCTGCTGGGAAAATCATCGGTGCTCGACCTGAACGCTTCCATTACCGAGAAAGATGCAGCGCGACGGAATTACATAACGGCCCTTTATAATTACTGGAGTCTGTATTACACCCTCCGAAGCATTACGCTCTACGATTTTGAGAAGAGCGTTCCGCTGACGGAAAATCTGGAATTGATAGTTGATGCAAGAAGGCAATAATAGCACGCCTTATGGGGGCGCCCTTTGTTCCCCACCTGGGAACGGGTCGTTCCTCACCGGGGAACAAGGTGTTCGGCACCGGGGAACGAAAAGGGCGCTATTTGGATAAATGATATTAATAACAAAAACACTATGGATATAAAACTTGAAAAGAAACCGTGGTACGTCCGTTACCGCTATTACCTGGCAGGAGGAACTGTCTTCCTGGCCTTCCTTATATATGTCTTCACTCTTTCTTTCGGTCCCAGCAAGCTGCGCATCGAGAAAGACAACATCCAGATAGCCGAAGTCCGGAATGACAAGTTCATGGAGTATGTAGATGTGGAAGGACTCATCCAACCCATCCTCACCATTAAAATCAACGCCCGCGAAACCGGAAGTGTGGAGCGCATCATAGGCGAGGAGGGAAGTCTGCTTCAAAAGGGAGATACGATACTGGTACTCGAAAACCCCGACCTGATACGCAGCATCGAAGACCAGCGCGATGACTTGGAGAAACAACTGATTACCTATCGTGAAAAAGAGATTGAGATGGAGCAGCAAAGCCTGAACCTTCAGCAACAAACTTTACAAACCAATTACGAGTTGGAGTGCTTGCGCAAAAGTTTCCAACTGGATGAAGAGGAGTATCGTATGGGTATTAAAAGCAAAGCCCAACTGGAAGTTTCCGAAGACGAATATAACTATAAAGTAAAGAATGCCCGCTTGCAACGCGAAAGTCTTCACCACGACTCCGCTGTCAGTGTCATCCGCAAAGACCTGCTCCGCAACGACCGCGAACGGGAACGGAAGAAATACGAACGTGCCTGCGAACGAATGGAGAACTTAATTGTAAAGTCTCCCGTCGCAGGACAGCTTAGTTTTGTGAAAGTAACTCCCGGACAGCAAGTTAGCTCAGGAGAAAGCATTGCAGAAGTCAAAGTGCTGGACCAATACAAGATACACACTTCCCTTAGCGAATATTACATCGACTGCATCACCACGGGATTACCTGCCACCATCAATTATCAAGGGAGAAAGTATCCGCTACGCATCACTAAAGTTGTGCCCGAAGTAAAAGACCACACGTTCGATGTCGACCTCGTATTTACGGGTGATATGCCCGACAATGTGCGGGTGGGCAAGAGCTTTCGCGTACAAATCGAACTCGGACAGCCCGAAGAAGCGCTCGTCATTCCTCGCGGAAATTTTTACCAAAGCACCGGAGGACAATGGATTTATAAGCTGAACGCTTCCAAGGACAAAGCCACCCGCGTCTCGCTCGGCATCGGACGGCAGAACCCGCAGCAATACGAAATTACAGACGGTTTGCAGCCCGGAGATTGGGTAATTACAACGGGATATGATACCTTTGGCGAAGCAGAAGAATTAATACTAAAATGATATACTGACAAAACATGAAAACACTGAAATACGCTGCGCGTTTCCTGATGCGCTCCAAGTCATATACATTTATCAATCTGCTGGGACTGGCGCTCAGTCTGGCTTGCTGCATCGTTTTAATCAGCTACATCCACCGGGAAATGACGGTAGATGCCCATGCTGTCCGTTCCGACAATGTAATCATACCGGTGCGCGATGTTGACGGGAATGTTTACCCATGCACCTTGCAGAATATAGACACCACTTATATCCGTCCGGAGGATATAGAGGAAGAGACACAGTTCATCACTCGCCCGAAAGACAACATCGTGGCGCAAGACAAACCCTATACTGTCAATATATTGATAACCGACAGCACCTATTTCAAGTTCTTCCATTACGACCTGGCTGCCGGAGAACTGCGGATGTCCGCCCCCTACGATGCACTGATAACCGAAAGTTTTGCCCGTCGCTCTTTCGGTAATGAAAACCCAATAGGAAAGACGCTGGCTTACGGAAAAAGTAATATTGCCACCATACGGGGCGTACTGAAGGAACCCCGATGCAAAACCATCCAGACCTTCGACGTGATGCTTAATATGAATTTGCTGGAAAAGTGGTACAAAATGCCCAGTGCGTTTATCCGGCTCCAACCGAATGTTCCCCTTGATAAAATCAACCGGATAAGTGGTGTCCATAAAAAGACGGAAAACGGAACCGTGCGCTATCAGTTCATACCTATGGAGCAATTCTATTGGTACGAAACGTCCAATAAGAACCCTGAAATGGAGCGTCACGGCAATCGTTCGCAGGTTTTCCTGCTGGCAGGAGTCTGTTTGCTGGTACTTCTTACGGGAGTCATCAATTTCATCAACCTCTATCTGGTAATGATGATGAAACGCTCTAAAGAATACGGCATTAAGAAGATTTTCGGCATCCGGGGCGTGCGCTTTTCATCCAGTTGTGGGTGGAGAATGCTTTGCTCATCACGGCCGCTTTGTTCATAGCATGGCTTCTGATTGAAATTACAGCCGTACCGGTAAACCGGTTGCTGGGAAGCGATGTGTCTTATACGGCTTTCGACGTCTGGCTGTCACTGGGCATTTGGTTGTTACTGCCGTTGCTGACTTGTATTCATCCGTACATCCGATACAATTATCATTCTCCCATGGTGGGCATTCGTGCAACCGGCACCACCCGGCAATCTGTCATCACCCGCCTGGTGTTTCTCTTCATACAGTGCACAGTCACATTCCTGCTCATCATCTTGTCGCTTTACTTTGGCAAGCATTTGAATTTCTTGCTGCACACAGAGCCGGGCTTTCGTCAGGAAGGCGTGCTTTTTGCCAATCTGCAACATGAAAACATGCTGTATAATACCAGCGACGAAGAACGGCAAGTTCAGTATAGCCGTTACCAACAGATAAAGCAGAAGTTGGACGAAACTCCTCTAATCGAGCTGTGGATGCCTACCGGAGGCGGTATATTGGATAATGTCGGTACCATGAAATTCTTGAATGATAAGGATGCAGCTTTCGTGGTACAAACCCAATGGGTTTCTCCCAAGTTCTTCAAGATACATGGCTTTAAGACGATAGAAGGGACACTGCCCGAGAAAATAACCGATAATACCCAGGTAAAATTCGTAATGACCGAAAGTGCATTGAAGGCATTCGGCTATAAGCATTGCGATGAAGCATTTCTGCGGGGCGAAACGCCTTTATGGACTTGGGCAACGATGGAGGGAGAGATGCACGAAGAAGGGCTGCAACTGATGCCCGTTGAAGCGGTAGTGAATGACTTCTACGTGGGACATATTACGGCAGGCAAAGTGCCGGTTGTATTTATGGTTGGCGCGACAATGGGCTCTGACTTCCAGATACTTTGCAGCCCCGGAAAGGAAAAAGAGTTGATAGCTTACTTGAGAACGGTGGAAAAAGAAGTATATGGTGCAGAAGAGCTAGAGTATTACTGGCTGAAAGATAAAGTGACCGCCCTCTACAACAAAGACAGGCAGGTGACCGGTGTTTATATGTTCTTTGCCTGCATTGCTATCATTATCTCTTGTCTGGGATTATTCGGACTTTCTCTTTTCGATATTCGCCAACGCTATCGCGAAATAGCTATCCGTAAGGTGAATGGGGCGGTGGTGCGCAATATTTGTATGCTATTGTTGCGTAAATACATCATTGTATTGGCAGGTGCATTCGTTGTTGCCATTCCTCTTTCTTACTGCCTGATAAACATGTACATCAGCAACTTCGTGGTGAAAGCACCCATAGGCATAGGTATCTATGTTGCCACTTTACTGATTATCTCCCTTATATCACTGGGCACACTTCTGTGGCAAATTCGTAAGGCAACTACTATCAATCCGGCAGAAATTATAAAAACAGAATAACGATTATGAAAACACTGAAATACGCTGTGCGCTTCCTGATGCGCTCCAAGTCATACACATTCATTAACTTGCTGGGACTGACACTCAGCCTGGCATGTTGCATCATTCTGCTGCGCTATATTCATCGGGAAATGACGGTAGACACTCATTGTGTGGACCGTGAGCAAGTGTATACCGTTATCCAGGAAATGGAAGGCGACCGGAGGCTGGCAACTATAAATAATGCCGATGCTGACAGCATGTATGTGGACAATCGCTATATAGATAAGCGCACGTCTATCATCTTATTGGAAGAAGATTTTGTGATGCACGAGCAGAACCGCTATCCGGTGCGTACACTAGTGGCGGATAGTTGCTACTTTCAACTCTTTCCGTATTCTGTTTTGCAAGGCAGCCAGATAGATGCTCCGGAGTCTGCCTTGCTGACAAAGGCTTATGCCCGCCGTTTGTTCGGCAACGAAAATCCGATAGGTAAGGTACTCCGCCATTCCAGTGGGAAAGATTTTGTGATAAAAGGTATTATTGCGGAACCGGCCAATAAGACCATGATACAGTTTGATTTAGTGTTACCCCAATCGTTTACCAGGCATTGGGAGCGTATGCCTATTGAGTTCGTCCGTTTCATGCCGGGAACGGATATGCGCCAGATGAATGAAATAGGGAAGCAGCCCCGATGGGTGGACCCCCCCGATGGAAAAGTATGGATACGCGGCAATATGCCTTCTCGTTTCTTCCGATTGCAGACGTTTACTGGAAGGATGAGTATGTACAAGGAACGGAATGTCCCGGCATGATGACTTACGGCAGTCGTTCACACCTCTATATCTTGTCCGGAGTGTGCCTGATATTATTGCTGACCGGCATACTTAACTTTATCAATCTTTACCTTATATTCATGCAAAGAAGGGGAAAAGAGTATGGCCTGAAGAAAGTGTTCGGTTCAAAAGGAAAAGAATTGTTTCTGCAAATCTTGTCGGAGAACGGATTGCTGATTGCCTTTGCATTGCTATTGGCATGGGTTATCATAGAGCTGACGACAATTCCCGTCGGACGGTTGCTGGATTATTCCTTTACCTATACGCCTTTCGACTTGTGGCTTTCCGTAGGCATCTTGATAGGGCTGCCGTTGCTTACTTCGGTCTATCCGTTCATGAAATATAACTATACGGCACCGATGGTTTCCATTCGGGACATCAGTCTGAGCCGACGTTCGGTGCGTACCCGCATGGCGTTCTTGTTGATACAATATGTATTTACCTTCTTGCTGATAACGCTATCGCTGTATTTCAACAAGCAGCTTTCGCTGATGTTGCACACCAGTCCGGGCTTTCGTACGGAAAACATCCTGATGGCCAAGCTGGAATATGAACCGGAGGCGGCACAATCCCATGAAGACTGGCTGGCAGGCAAGCAACGCAGTAATGAACTTCGGGATGCCCTTCTACAATGTCCGCTTATTGAACATTTTGAGTCGGACAGGCGCAACATTCTTTCCGAAAGTTTCAGCGTAAGCTATCTTAACGACAAAAAATGAGAAAGTAGATTTGAAGTTCAGGTATGCCTCTCCGGAGTTCTTCAAAGTATATGGAATAAAGACGGTGGAGGGAGAAATTCCCGATTTCAAAGAAGGTGAAGAACGTCAGAAAGCGTTGGTCGTCAATCGGGCTGGCCTGAAAGCCTTGCACTATACGAATCTCTCGGAGGCTTTTGTGGTAGAAGATAATGAGCGCAGAAAGGAGGGAAACGTTTCCATGCATCCCATTGTTGCAGTTGTCGAAGATTATTATGACCGCCATCTGAGCTTCGGCCAGCGACCTATTATTTATCAAGTGGGTACATCCGGCGGACAGCTTTACCAGATAGCATATGCTCCCGGTCGCCTGAATGATTTACTGGATTATCTCCGCAAAACGGAACTCCGCATATACGGCAGTTCCGACTTTGAATACTCTTTGCTGAAAGACGAACTACAGAAACTTTACAAGAAAGATCGGCAGGTGGCGATTGTCTATTCGGTCTTTGCACTGGTTGCCGTACTGATTTCCTGCATCGGACTATTCGGCATTTCTCTGTTCGACATCCGTCAGCGTTATCGGGAAATTGCCATTCGCAAGGTGAACGGAGCACAGCTGAGGGACATCTATTTGCTGCTTTGCCGTAAGTATCTGCTAATATTGGGCGGTGCGTGCGTACTGGGCGTTCCATTATCGTATTTCATTATTTATCAATATACAAAGGATTTTGTAGTAAAAGCTCCCGTCGGCATCGGCCTATTTATAATAAGCCTGATGGTAGTGGTGTGCATTTCGCTGGGCACACTCTTGTGGCAGGTACGCAGGGCGGCGAATATTAATCCGTCGAAAATAATGAAAACAGAATAAGGGCTGTGAAAACACTGAAATATGCCGTGCGTTTCCTGACGCGCTCCCAATCATACACCATTATCAATCTGCTGGGACTGGCTTTCAGCCTGGTCTGCTGCATCATTCTGCTTCGATATATCCATCGGGAACTGACAGTAGACACGCATTGCATCGACCGCGAGCAGGTATATGGCGTGAAATTGGATATGGATGGTAACAATTACTTGGGTTCCATCATAAACAATAGCGATACCGCCATTATAGACCAGCGCTATATCAATCGATACAGCCGCATCATTCCATTGGAGAAGGATTACGTATCCATCGGAACAAATCGCTATCAGGCACGCATCCTTGTGACGGACAGTGTGTTCTTTCAGTTATTCCGTTATCCTTTGGTGCAAGGCAACATCTTACTGCGTTCTCCACAGTCGGCTTTGATAATGGAAACATTCGCCCGTAAGGTGTTTGGCAAGGAGAACCCGGTAGGCAAAGTAATCCGATACTCCAACGGGATGGATGTTACCATAGAAGGCGTATTGGGCAATCCGGGGAATAAGACTTTTATGCAATTCGACATTGTTCTGTCCGCTGCCTTATCCGATAACTGGGAACGCGCGGATATGGAATTATACTCGTTTATGCCGGGCACTGATATAGAGAAATTGAATAAGGCAAACTGTATTCCCCGTCATGTAAGCTCACCGGAAACGGGAGACACCCGTATGTATCGTTTCTCATTTGTTCCGGTGAAGCAATTCTATTGGGATAACTCTATCACTAATGAGGGAACACAAATGTTCTTTACCGGTACATATTCCCATTTGGCAATTATGGCAGGACTTTGCCTGCTGATATTGTTTACGGGCATTCTCAATTTCATTAACATCTACCTGGTTGCCATGCTCCGGAGAGGAAAAGAATATGGATTGAAGAAGGTATTCGGTGCGAGGAAAAAGAGCTGTTCACCCAGATATGGACTGAAAGTACGTTGCTGATATTGGCCGCATTACTGGTAGCCTGGTTGATTATAGAGATAAGCGCCATCCCGGTGGAGCATCTGCTCAATTACAGTTTCAACTATACCACATTCGATTGGGAAGTGTCGCTGGCTGTTCTCTTACTGTTGCCGTTGATTACATCTGTCTATCACTTCATGAAGTACAACTATGCTTCTCCCATTCACTCCATCCGTTCCATCAATACGGGGAATAAATCAGTACGTTCACGTCTTGTATTTCTAGGTGTGCAGTATCTGTTTACCTTTCTACTGGTGGTACTTTCGCTCTACTTCAACAAGCAACTGGGGCTTATGCTCGACACTGATCCCGGATTTCGCACCAATGACATCCTTATTGCCAATCTGGTATATGAGTCCAAAGACCTCGATTATTCTGAAGAAAAAGTAAGGCAGCGCCAGGAACGCATTGAAGCACTGGACAATGAACTGGCCGCTTGTCCCTATATAGAAGATTGGGGGGCCAGCTATGCCGATATACTGAATGGCGATTATAGCAGCAGCTTCCTGAATGACCGGGGCGAGAAGGCGAACTTGAACGTTCGTCTTGCAACTCCCCATTTCTTCAGTATCTATAACATCAAGATGGTAGAAGGAAGCCTGCCCGATTTAAAAGATGCCGGCTTCTTAGGAGTCGTCGTAGCCAATCGTGCCGCACTAAAAGCATTGAATTACACTACCTGCCGGGGAGCCGGTATAACGGAAGAAAATTCGTTTATTATGAGAGGCCGTGACAACCCACTTCAACCCATTGTAGCGGTGGTAGATGATTATTACGGCGGGCATTTGTCGCAAGGCCAAAAGCCGACCCTCTTCTTTGTGAGCAACCAGATGAGTGGAGACGTATATCAGATAGCTTGTACGCCCGGCAAGAGGAAAGAAGTCCTGGATTTCTTGCGGAAAGCGGAACTGAAAATATATGGCAGTGAAGACTTTGAATACAGCTTCCTGGAGGATAGCGTGAAAGAGATTTATGCAAAGGATCGCCAGATAGCAACCATCTATTCTGTCTTTGCTTGCATTGCCGTTATCATCGCATGCCTCGGACTGTTTGGCATTTCACTATTCGACATTCGCCAGCGTTACCGGGAGATAGCGATACGCAAAGTAAACGGTGCGCAACTGAAAGACCTTTATCCGCTACTCTTCCGTAAATATATCGCAGTATTGGGTATCGCATTTTTGTTGGCTATCCCGCTTGCTTACTATATTATTCATGAATATACAAAAGATTTTATAGTAAAGGCTTCGGTTTCTGTCGGCATATTTATCATCGGATTAGTAATCGTTGTGCTGATTTCATTAGGCACACTCTTGTGGCAGGTACGCAGGGCGGCGAATATTAATCCATCAAAAATAATGAAAACAGAATAAAACAATGATACAGTATTATCTTAAAATAGCAGTGCGGCACTTATGGAAGTACAAGGTGCAGAACCTGATTAGTATTATCGGGCTGGCAGTCTGCCTGCTTTGTTTCAGTCTGTGCATGTATTGCAGCCGTTTCTTCCTGAGCATAGACCAGGGATTTGAAAATTGCGACCGGATAGCCGATGTCATGTTAAGGACACCGGATGATGACGTCATTTCCGGAACTCCTGCCACTCTTGTCGAAGAGTTGCGGGGCATACCGCTGAGCGAAGTGGAAGCACTTACATTCCTGACATACAGTAGGCATCGTCTTTACAATATAGAAATGGAAGACGGCAAAGAACGTCCGTTCGAGGATATGGGAACCATCGAAACAGACTCCTGCTTCTACCGTGTCTTTACTCCGGAGGTGATTGCCGGTTCTTGGGAAGTTGCCGTACGCACCCCGAATGCAATCGTCATGACGGAGAGCGTTATGCGCAAAGCTTTCGGAGAAGCGGGAAATCCGATAGGCAAGCGTATGGTGCTGACAAGGCGCTTGTTCACTTCTCCCGACACGACACCCCGTTCGGGAGGAATTGCCTATACTATTCAGGCCGTAATCAGGGATATTCCCGAAAACAACAGCTTGAATAATTGTAGCGGCATCGACTTGCTGGTGCTGAATGACAGCGAAGGTCTGTTGCAAAGCAATTCCCGAAAGAACATGACCGGTGGTTCTACTTTCGCCCTATTGCATAAGGGAAAAACAGTGCAGCAATTAGAGGCCCGTTTCCGTAGTCTTCGTCTGACAAACGATTTGTTCAGGCAGGACAATCCGGTTTGCGCCACCTCTTTCGGCAAGACGTATTGGGATACTTCCGCCATTCCATACTTTGTCTACGTCACGGCTACCTTAGGGGTGCTTATCCTGCTTGCCGGACTACTGAACTTTTTCCATTTCCTCACCGGTTCTTTCCTGAACCGCAGTCGCGAATACAGTCTTCACAAAGTGTTGGGAAGCAATAGCCGGCAACTGCTGTCACAACTGTTTGTCCAGTCGGCATTAGTTATCTTGCTGGCATTCTTGCTCAACTTCTGTATGATAGAAATATTAGCCCCTTATTTGCATCTGACATTGGGGAATTACAGTCTGATTATAGCGAAAGAGCCGTTAATGGGACAATACTCCGAATATCTTGCCCTGATATTCCTGTTGAATGTATTCATCTGCATGATGGCAGTGGCTTATACCCAGCGGATTTCCATTCAGGAGGGAATTAAGGGCAATAACAAATATACAGGCAAGCATCGCCTGCGCAATGTAATGATGGGTGTTCAGTTCTTTATTTGCTGGATATTCGTCACTCTGACCGCCGCCCTCTATCTGCAAGCAGAGAAAACGACTTCCACGCTTTTCGGCACGCTCTCTAAACATGAGAAAGAAAGTATTCTCAGCATTGCTGTGGATTACTCTTTCCTGAAGAACGAAGAGAAACTCGCTCTCATCGAGAGGTTTGCTTCACATTCGGGCGTACAAGAGAAGTTGCTGGCGGACATCAGTTACAGCAACGGCGTATCCGGCACCGGACTGCAATTGGAGAAGGACAACAGCAACTCCGGTTTCGAGGTCAATGTAATGAGTACGGCTCCCAATTTCTTTCACTTCATGAATATGCCTATTCTGAAAGGGCACACTCTCCAAAACAACGGAGAAATGGTGGTGGATGAAACGCTGGAAAAGCGGATGAAGAAAGAGCTTCTGGGCACGGTCTTATACAATTACGCGGATGGTTATACCGTCAATGGCATTTCTGCTCCTTTCGTTGCGGACGTATATAATAGGAGTGAGGGCTTTGCTTTCCTGCCTGGCAATTTCAAAGTATATGTGGGACATTGTTATCTGAAATGCTATCCGAAACAAATAAATGCCGTAAAGGAACATGTACTGAAAGTGCTGCACGAAGCCCTTCCATACACCCTTTCTCCTAAAATCACCACCCTGCAACAAGACCTGGAAGAGGAGCAGGGGCTGGAAACAAAACTGAAAAGCATCGTCTTCTTCTTTGCAGCAGTCAGCATCATCATCACGTTGCTAGGAGTGTACTCCGCCATAACCCTCGACACCGAACGCCGCCGAAAGGAAGTAGCCATACGCAAAGTGAACGGTGCAGGGCTGCGACAGATATTCCTTCTTTTCATCCGTATGTACGCCTGGATATTGATAATAACGGCAGTCATTGCCTTTCCGCTATTGTATGCCGTATTGCAGTTGTGGCGCAGAATGTACACCGTCTTCTTCAACAATGGTATGTGCTTCTGGTGTGGCATCTTTGTGATAATCAGCCTGATTACCATAGTCACTGTTATATTCCGTATTCTGAAGATAGCAAGAATAAATCCGGCGGAAGTGATTAAAACCGAATAAAATACAGATAGATATGACCATACTCGCAACCCTGAAAATAATAATCCGTAGCTGGTGGAGAAACAAGGTTTTCTTCTTAATCTCGGTAATAAGTCTGGCAATAGGGCTGGCTTGCACCAATCTGTTGTTCACTTATTTTGTGCACGATTATAATATAGAAAGCGGCAACCGGGACAAAGACCGCATCTTTTGCTTGCGGCAGGACAATCCGATGCAGGAGGGGAGCAAGGTTGCATATGCGGTTGCCGACATACCGCCGATGCTAAAAGACAAGTATGCGGAGGTGGAAGAGTATCTGCGTATCAACTCTGTTTCTGCACAGTATTGCAAGTATGGAGAAAACGTTTTTCCGGATGTCACTATCATTTGTGCGGATACGACCTTGGGGGATTTCTTCTACTACCAGACTTTGGCAGGGAGCTTAGAACAAGTTCTGGAACAGCCGGGCAAGGTTGCTGTCAGCAGGGAGCTTGCGCACAAAGTCTTTGTGGGCAAGAACCCTTTGGGAAGTGTTATCGAAGTGAAGACGGAGACCGGCTTCGTTACTTATGAAGTTGCCGCCGTATTAAAAACGCGTTCGCAGTCTTTGCTTCAATTCGATGTGGTGACGGGGACGGATAGTGATTTCTATGGAGGAGTGACTTTCTTAAAATTATCTCCCAATGCAGATGCCCGGCAGCTTGCCGACAAAATCAATCGCGATAAAGTGCCGACATTGGTAGCAGGGCGCGCGCAATATTATCTGGATGCCTTGTCCGACATCTATTTCGTAACACCGGATAAGGCTTCTCAGCAATCTTTGCCATACATCCATCAAAGTAACGTACAATTACTGTATATCTGTCTGTTTGCCGCATTGCTGGTACTTGCTATTGCCTGCTGCAACCATACCAATATGAGTGTGAGCCGGACGTTGCAACAACTGAAAATGATACAGATAGAAAAGTTGATGGGAAGCAGCTTGAGGAATATCCGCATCCAATTATTCGGAGATACGTTCCTCACCGTATTGCTTGCCTTCATCCTATCGCTGCTCATCATCAACGACTGTCTGTCTTTCTTTAACGGATTGCTGGCATCGCACCTCGATATTCGCTTTTTCTTTAGTCTGCAAATGCTGCCATTATTGGTGTTGTTCGTACTGATTATGTCCGTTGTTCCGGCAGGATATATCAGCCGCCATTTGTCGCGTCTGTCACTTAGCGAATATAAGACGCATTATGCAGGAAAGAAAAAGCAACGCATTGTCGCCCTTCTGATAATCCTGCAATTTATCATTTCCATCAGCCTGGTCTTTGCCACATTGACGGCTAACGAGCAAATCAAACTGATAAAGGCACGCGCCTACTGCTATGAAGACCGGATAGAGATAGGAAGCTACGAGGCTTCTCCTGCTGCACCGCTGAAAGCTGAGTTGGAAAAGCAGGTGCGGGGCATTGAAGCCATCACATTGTCACAAGGCTCTGTCTTGAACTCATGGATACGTGAACTTTCCATCCGGCAGCCGGACGGAACAGAGAAACAGTCTCATTTACTGATGATATATAGCGACATCCATTTCCTGGAAACAATGGGATTGCAGCAACTGTCCGGCAGTTCGCCCATGCAGTTGCAAAAGCAGTATGCATATCCGGCATTAGTAAACGAAAGTTATGTCAAAGCCCTCGTGCCGCCGGGAGTAAACCCTATCGGAAAGCATTTGAAGGAGCTCGACCAGTTCGGCGACTCTCTTTACATCATAGGCGGTGTCATAAAAGACTTTCCGTTAAATTCCTTGGAGCATGAAATAACTCCGGTGATACTGCATTTCCCGCCTGCAGAGAAAATGACACGGGCCAACTTTTTGCAAATAAAGTTGAAAGCCGAAAGCAGGCAGGAAACTTTACTACAAATAGCACGAATATGGGAGAATATGAATGAAGGAAGTATCTTCCAATATACCGATATGCATCAAGTGTTTATGGAGCGCAATAGTAAAGCATTGTCTCTATCCAGGCTTCTTGTCGGCTATTCTTTAATAGGAATACTATTGACTTGCTTCGGATTGTTCGGCATCTCCTGGTATGCCACTCGCCAACGTATTCGTGAAATCAGTATCCGCAAAATACATGGGGCAACGTCATGGCAGGTCATATGGTTATTAAACAGACCTTTCATCGGCAAATTGCCATAGCCTATATCATTGCCATTCCCATAACTTATTGGCTGATGCTACATTGGTGCGAACAGTTTGTCTATCGGGCACCCTTGTCAATCACAGATTTTCTGTTGCCTCTGCTGCTGGTTTGGGGAATATCCGTTCTTACCGTGTTTCTTCAAAGCTATATATTGAATAGGACAAGTCCTATTGACGCCATTAAAACCGAATAAAGAACATTATAAATTAAAAAATGAAGCATTATGATTAAGACCGTAAACTTACAGAAGATTTTCAAAACCGATGAAGTACAGACTTTGGCTTTGAACGATGTGAACATCGAAGTGAAAGAAGGAGAATTTGTAGCCATTATGGGCCCGTCGGGATGTGGAAAGTCCACGTTGTTGAATATTCTCGGACTATTGGATAACCCGACAGCAGGGGAGTATTATCTGAACGGAACAGAAGTTTCCAAATACACCGAGGCGCAACGCACCAATTTGCGTAAAGGTGTCATTGGCTTCGTGTTCCAGAGCTTCAACCTGATTGACGAACTGAATGTATTTGAAAACATCGAATTGCCGTTGCTCTACATGGACATTCCCGCTGCTGAACGTAAACGCCGGGTGGAAGCTGCCATGGAACGAATGGCCATCATGCACCGCAGCAAGCATTTCCCGCAACAGCTTTCCGGAGGTCAGCAGCAACGTGTAGCCATTGCCCGCGCCGTTGCCTCCAATCCTAAGTTGATATTGGCCGATGAGTCGACCGGTAATCTCGACTCCAAAAACGGTAAAGAGGTGATGGAACTAATGAGCGAATTGGATAAGGAAGGTACTACCATCGTAATGGTGACGCACTCCCAACATGATGCAGGCTTTGCCGGACGGGTGATTAATCTGTTTGACAGGCAGGTTGTGACGGAAGCAAATCTGTAATACCAGTAGTCCGGATGCTGTTTCCATGAAGGGTAACGTTCGTTTCCTCATAGGGAACTGCCGTTTCCATTAGGAGAAACTGCCGTTCCCATTAGGGGAAACTGGCGTTCCCATGTGAGGAAACTGGCGTTCCCGTGTGGAGAAACTGTCGTTCCCATTAGAGGGAACGACTGGTCTTATTAAAGTTCTTATTTCATTCGTGCGGCAATGGCCAGCAATACTCCAAGCACAACACCCAGGATAGCGGCAAACAGCACCCGAACTTCTCCCGGAAGCATGAACGTAATAGTGTGCGCCGGATACCAGAAGAAAGGAATTGTTTTCTTAAAAACAAAGTTCCATTGGGTATCCCAATTCAAGTGCGTAATGATACGCGTCATTGGAATAGGAGTGATGAGACTGCGAATAGAGCCGCCGCAGTCCAGGATATGTGTATCTGTAATCTTGTGGAACGTCATAAAGACGGGAGCGAAAATCGTGTTCATCGCAACCGAAATGGCAAGCGCAATCCACAGTTTGTTCATGCAGAACTCACCGTTTATAATTACTGCCGCATCCGCCATACCCATATATTCCATGAACTGAGGCACGCCTCTGGAGAAGATAATCATTGCCGCATTAATACCCATCCCCAACAATCCCCATACCACCGCACGGGGAAGCACACCAAAACCTTTCCGATTGTAGACTCCCGAACTAATGCGAAGCCCCAACATTTCGCCCATCGTGGCAAGAACTCCGAATTTCAGGAAGCTCATCACCATGCCATGCGCTGCGTTGAAGGACTTGTACCAATCATAGGCGGCATCACTTACAAAAAAACGGTAAGAATATTGCAATTAAAACGATAGCGAAAAGGAAAATCCTGCTTTTTCATTTAATGGTTGTGTTTTTCATTAATAATGTGGCAAACATACTAAAATAATTCCAATATCAAAGCAAATTGCCTGCTTAAACTAACAAACTACAACAAAAGTACTTTTTACTTTTATGTAAAAAAAGGTGGAGTCCAAACAAATGAACTCCACCTTTCTCTCTATATAAAATTTCTCTTACTTATTCTTTGTGTATTCGTCAGCTTTAGCCTTGGCACGCTCTACGCGCTTCACCGTATCGGGATGAGACGAGAACATCTTCTGGAATTTGGATGCTTGAGGAGCTCCTTCTGAAAGTTCCAACAACTTGTTCAGAGCATTATACATGGAATAAGGATCCAAATTCTGCTTGATGCTGAACTCGAAGCCATAATCATCTGCTTCGCTTTCCTGCTTTTGAGAATATTGTGCATTGGCAAGAGCTTCTGCCATAGCACCTAATTCAGAATCCGTCATCCTTGCAACGGAAGAGCTTGCCGCACCGGCTGCATTCTTCACCGCAGAACGAAGATACGCATTCTTCATGGCATCCTTAGAGTCGGTATGAATGACGTGTCCAATCTCGTGACCTACCACTGCCATCACTTCTTCATCTGTCATGACGTCCATCAGCCCGGCACAGATACGCACGCTGCCGTCTCCGCAGGCGAAAGCATTCACATCGATTACTTCATATACTCCGAAGTTCACTTTCAATCCGTCCACTTCCTTAATGTGTCCCGTAAGCTTTTCCAGACGCTTGCCATATTCGCTATCGGGCTTTGTCAAAGGATTATGCGTGTCCATCCACTGCATATACTCTCTACTCATAGCGGCAATGTCCGCATCCGACAGGGTAATTGTCTTGGCAGCATCGCTACCGGCTTGAACAGTTTTTTCTACATTAATTTTCTTTCCACCAATTTTAAACTACGCATGCACAGCAGTGGTACTTACCATGCCACATATGATAGCGGCAATGATGATGATTTGTCTTTTCATTTTGCAAATTTGTTTATTGTTAAAAAAGAAACCGTTTAAGGCACTATAATGCCTAAACGGTTTCAATATCTCTATTTAAATCATGTTTCGTCTTTATTTGATGATTTCCAATGCCTTGAAGCATTTCGTCAACTTATCGACTGCATAATCTACTTGTTCTTTTGTATGGGTAGCCATCAATGCTACGCGCACCAGTGTGTCTTGCGGATCACATGCGGGCGGAATAATCGGATTGATGAAGATACCTTCGTCAAAAGCCATCTTTGTTACAGTAAATGTTTTTTCCGTGTCGCGTACATACAATGGTATGATAGGAGACTCTGTTTCACCGATTTCAAAGCCGGCATCACGGAAACTCTTCAACGCATAGTTGGTGATGTCCCATAAACGTTGGATACGTTCCGGTTCGGATTTAATAATGTGAAGTGCTTCGCGAGCAGCCGCTGTTGCAGCCGGTGTGCTACTTGCCTGGAATATATAAGAACGGGCATTGTGACGCAACCAGTTAATAACCTCTTTGTCACCGGCTACGAACCCGCCGATAGAAGCCAATGACTTGCTGAATGTACCCATAATCAAGTCTACATCATCAGTAAGACCGAAATGGTCGCAGATACCACGGCCCTGCTTGCCAAATACACCTAATCCATGAGCTTCATCTACATAGATGCTGGCATTATATTTCTTTTTCAAGCGAACGATTTCCGGCAAATTAGCTAAATCGCCTTCCATAGAGAAGACTCCGTCTACAATAATCAGTTTTACAGCATCCGGTTCGCACTTCTGGAGTTCCTTTTCAAGGTCTTCCATATCGTTGTGCTTGTACTTCAACTGTGTAGCAAAAGAGAGACGACGTCCGTCTACGATAGAAGCGTGGTCACGGTCATCGCAGATAATATAGTCACCGCGTCCCACTACAGCAGGAATAATACCTTCGTTCACCGTAAAGCCGGTAGAAAAGCAGAGAGCTTCGTTCTTGCCTACAAATTCTGCCAATTCCTTCTCCAGTTCGACATGAATATCAAGAGTACCGTTCAGGAGACGGGAACCGGCGCAGCCTGTACCATATTTTACTGTAGCAGCTATTGAAGCGTCCATGATGCGTTTGTCGTAAGTCAATCCCATATAGGCGTTCGAACCGAACATCAGAACCTTTTTGCCATCCATCGTTACTTCTGCATCCTGGTGGCTGTTGATTGTGCGGAAATAGGGGTATACACCCTTCGCCATAAATTGTTGTGGCAAGTCGTATTTCGCAAATTTGTCTTGTAATAAACCCATGAAATGTCTTTTATATAATGAATTATTTAATTCTATTAAAACGAGTTCTAGAAAACAGGGGGCAAAGATAGCAAAATATATTGTTATCTGCTCCACTTTACCTAAAAAATCTGCTAGACATCGTTTTAAAGTACCCGAATGGTTAAAATTTGAAGGATTTATATTACTTTTGCACGTCATAAAATCCTCGTATATAAATCTCCGTACATGGACGAAAATGAAAAGAGAATATCATTCATAATCAACCCGATATCCGGTACGCAAGGCAAAGAGCAGATTCTAAAATGGCTCGATGAAAAGCTGGATAAAGAGAAATATGCACCGGAAGTAATCTATACGGAACGGGCCGGCCATGCCGTAGGAATAGCCGCACAAAAGGCGGAAGAAGAGGCCTTTGCCGTAGTTGCTATCGGTGGGGACGGCACAATTAATGAAATAGCACGTTCACTGGTACACACAAAAACGGCTTTAGGCATTATCCCGTGCGGTTCGGGCAACGGACTTGCCCGCCATCTGCAAATCTCTATGGACCCCCGGCAGGCCATCGACATTATTAATGAAGGGTTAATAGATATCATCGATTACGGAAAGATTAACGATGTATCGTTTTTCTGCACTTGTGGCGTAGGGTTCGATGCGTTTGTCAGCCTGAAATTCTCGAAAGCAGGCAGGAGAGGGCCGCTTATCTATTTGGAGAAAACACTGCTGGAGAGCTTGAAATACCGTCCGGAAACTTATGAACTGGAAATGGACGGTAATAGTATAACCCGATACAAGGCGTTCCTGATAGCTTGCGGCAATGCTTCGCAATATGGCAACAATGCTTATATCACCCCGCAAGCCACGTTGAATGACGGCTTGCTGGATGTTACTGTCTTAGAGCCGTTCACCGTGTTGGATGTACCGTCTTTGTCTTTCCAATTATTCAATAAGACGATAGACCAGAATAGCCGCATAAAGACTTTCCGTTGCAAAACTCTGCGTATTCATCGTTCCAAACCGGGTGTAATACATTTTGACGGTGACCCGATGATGATGGGAGAGCACCTCGATGTGGGTATCATCAAGAGAGGTCTGCAGGTCATTGTACCCCGCAATGTGGGAAAGGACTCTTCGAATGCGCTGCAACGGGCCCAGGATTATATCAATGGGCTGAAACAAATCAACGAGGCTATCATGGAAGATATCACGCATAAGAATAAAATGATAATTGATAAAAGTAAAGAACGTATAAAGAAACTCCTCTGATTTGATGCGTCTATAATATGTTTTGTGTGTTTTTGCACGATATTTATACAATGAGACTGTATAATCAAAGGAATAATTTATAAAGGTATATATAAAGATGTATAGATCACACACCTGCGGAGAATTACGTATCTCCGATGTTAACAAACAAGTGACGCTGGCAGGCTGGGTACAGCGCAGCCGTAAGATGGGAGGAATGACTTTCATTGACCTTCGCGACCGTTACGGAATTACCCAATTAGTATTCAACGAAGAAGTGAACGCTGAACTTTGCGAACAGGCCAATCACTTGGGACGTGAATTCGTCATCCAGATAGTAGGCGCGGTAAACGAACGCTTCAGCAAGAACCAGAATATTCCTACCGGAGACATTGAAATCATCGTATCGGAGTTGAGCGTACTGAACACGGCTATGACTCCGCCTTTCACCATTGAAGATAATACGGATGGCGGCGACGATATTCGTATGAAATACCGTTATCTGGACTTGCGTCGCGCTGCCGTGCGCAAGAACCTGGAACTGCGTCATAAAATGACAATTGAAGTACGCAAGTATCTGGATAGCAAAGGATTTATTGAAGTGGAAACTCCGCTTCTCATAGGTTCTACTCCGGAGGGTGCGCGCGACTTCGTTGTTCCTTCCCGTATGAACCCCGGACAATTCTACGCATTGCCGCAAAGTCCGCAGACTTTGAAGCAGTTGTTAATGGTATCCGGTTTCGACCGTTACTTCCAGATAGCCAAGTGCTTCCGCGATGAGGACTTGCGTGCCGACCGTCAGCCGGAGTTTACGCAAATAGACTGTGAAATGTCTTTTGTACAGCAGGATGATGTGCTCGAACTCTTCGAAGGAATGGCAAAATACTTGTTTAAGGAAATTCGTGTGGTAGACTTGGAAACTCCTTTCCAGAGAATGTCGTGGGCGGATGCCATGAAGTATTACGGAAGCGACAAGCCCGACTTGCGTTTCGGCATGAAGTTCGTGGAGTTGATGGATATTATGAAAGGCCACGGTTTCTCTGTATTCGATGATGCTGCTTATATCGGCGGTATCTGTGCAGAAGGTGCCGCAACCTATACCCGCAAGCAACTGGATGCGCTGACCGAATTTGTGAAGAGACCGCAAATCGGAGCCAAAGGAGTGGTATATGCCCGTATGGAAGCTGACGGCAATGTAAAATCTAGCGTAGACAAGTTCTATGCGCAGGAAGTGTTGCAGGAAATGAAGGCTGCCTTCGGTGCCAAACCGGGTGACTTAATCTTGATATTGAGTGGCGACGATGTAATGAAGACTCGTAAGCAGTTGAATGAACTTCGCCTTGAAATGGGTAGCCAACTGGGCTTGCGCGACAAGAATAAGTTTGCTCTTTTGTGGGTAATCGACTTCCCGATGTTTGAATGGAGCGAAGAGGAAGGCCGCCTGATGGCTATGCACCATCCGTTCACTCACCCGAAAGACGAAGATATAGCGTTGCTGGATACAGACCCGGCAGCCGTTCGTGCCGATGCTTACGACATGGTTTGCAACGGTATCGAAGTGGGTGGCGGTTCTATCCGTATCCACGATGCACAATTGCAGGCGAAGATGTTCGAGATATTAGGATTTACACCGGAGAAAGCGCAGGAACAATTTGGCTTCCTAATGAATGCTTTCAAATACGGGGCACCCCCTCACGGTGGTTTGGCTTACGGTCTCGATCGGTGGGTAAGTATCTTTGCCGGTCTCGACAGTATCCGCGACTGTATCGCATTCCCGAAGAACAATTCCGGTCGTGATGTCATGCTGGATGCGCCTTCGGTAATCGACCCGAAACAATTGGATGAATTAAATCTGATAGTGGATGTAAAAGAATAAAGTAACAACTGGGAGGAGAATGAAAGAAACCACACGCATATTCCGCTTTGCAGTAATCGGCACGATGAATGCCTTAATCATGGCTGTTACTGTATGGATTATGATGGGGGTGCTAGACATTAATTATATCCTCTCTAACGTTACAGCTTACATATTGGCACAGACGCACAACTTCATCTGGTCAAAATATTGGATATTCCCAAAAGAAGAAAAGGGCAACACTTGGCGACAACTGTTGCTTTTTTCTATTGCTTTTGGAATGGCTTATGGCGCACAATTCCTGCTTCTTCTCGGATTGGTGGAAGGACTGGATTGCAATGAATATCTTGCCCAGTTCCTCGGACTGTTCGTATATGGCGGGGTTAACTTCTTAATGAACAGGATGCTGACGTTCAAATAAACGCCTTAATCAAGAAAACGTTTAGTCAATCCTTCGTAGGCATCAATTCTGCGGTCGCGCAAGAACGGCCACCAACGGCGCACATTCTCCGAGCGTTCCAAATCAATCTCCACCACCATATTCTCCGGACTGTCATTTCCGGCTTGAGCCAGAAGCTCTCCTTGCGGTCCGGCTACAAAACTGTTTCCCCAGAACTGAATACCATTGGTCTGTGAGGAAGGGTCGAGTTCGTGTCCTACGCGATTGACGGATACTACCGGTAGCCCGTTAGCCACTGCATGACCGCGTTGGGAGATAATCCACGCATTGAGCTGCCGGGCTTTCTCGTCGTCCGTGTCACTGCTTTCCCAACCGATGGCTGTAGGATAAATCAAGATTTCAGCACCTTTCAATGCCATCAGGCGGGCAGCTTCGGGATACCATTGATCCCAGCAAACCAAAACGCCCAACTTTCCGAGAGAAGTCTGTATCGGTTCGAAGCCTATGTCTCCGGGAGTGAAATAGAACTTTTCATAGTAGGCCGGGTCATCGGGGATATGCATCTTGCGATACTTTCCGGCGATGCTTCCGTCGCGTTCAAAGACCACGGCCGTGTTGTGATACAAGCCCGGAGCACGTTTTTCGAAGAGTGAAGTTACGAGCACAATATCGTTGGCAGCAGCCAGTTCGGAATAGAAACCGGTGGAAGGGCCGGGGATAGGTTCTGCCAAGTCGAATAACTGTGTATTCTCCGTCTGGCAAAAGTATAAGGAGTTATGCAATTCCTGCAACACCACCAACTGAGCACCTTGAGCGACACAATCTTCGATACTCTTAGCCAGGTTCATCAGGTTGGTATGAAGGTTGGAAGTATTGGCTTGCTGTATGATACCTACTTTGATTTTTCTAGTCATCTGTTTATCTACGGTTTAATGATTTACGAATTATTTAAGTACCCCAACCGGATATTGCATGGTAACGCAATGCAGGGAACCGTGCTGCTTAATCAAGGCACGGCAGTCTATGCCGATAATCTTATAATTGGGAAAAGCCTCTTGCAGTACTTCTTTGGCACGTGCGTCATTCTCCGGTTGGCAATAGGTGGGATAGAGTACGACGTCGTTCATTATCAGGAAGTTGGCATAGGTAGCAGGAAGGCGTTCGCCTTCTACCACTACTTTGTCGGCCATAGGCAGCGCCAGCAGCCGATAAGGGTCTCCGCTTAATGTACGGAACGTTTTCAGTTGCTCTTCCATCTTATGCAATGCTTCGTAATGTTCGTCATTTATATCGGTGCATTGCACGTATGCAATGGTATCGGGCGAACAGAAACGGGCAAGCGTATCTATATGGCTGTCTGTATCATCGCCAGCCAAGTAACCGTAATCCAGCCAAAGCACCCGTTCCAAGCGGAATGTGGAGCGAAGAAACGCCTCAATCTCTACCTTATTTAATTGTCCGTTCCGATTGGGAGAAAGCAAACATTTGGAGGTGGCGAGCAACGTTCCCATGCCGTCACTCTCAATCGAGCCGCCTTCGAGCACGAAACCTAATCGGTTTACGTATTGCCCTCTTAGCACTCCGGCTTCAACGGCCCGGCGAGTAATCCGGTTGTCTTTGTCCGAGGCAAATTTCATTCCCCAACCGTTGAAGGTAAAGTCGAGTAGAGAAGGCCCGTCCGTGTCCAACATCGTGATGGCTCCATGATCGCGTGCCCAGGTATCGTTTGTGTCGCACTCCAGGAAACGGATATTCTCCATATTCACGACGGCAGAGATTTGCTTCTTCACTTCTTCCGGTTCGGGGGTTGCGATAAGCAATAGTTCCCGTTTTGCTATTTCGGTGGCAATGGCGATAAAACACTTCTGCACTTCTTCGAGCATATACGCCCAGTCTGTTCCGGCATGAGGCCAGGTTAGTTGTACACCACTCTGCAATGCCCATTCGGCAGGCAGGTGAGGTGCGCGCGTTTCTACCTGGAAGGACATGTTCTTGCCAAAGCGTACCTGATAATCTTTTTCACTGGCTCCACCCAGCGGAATTCCGACGAAATATCCCATTTGAATATTGTTTTAGTATCATTATAAAGACATACAAACTACTACGTAGTAGTTACCCGACTACTTAGTAGTAATTGCCCATCTACCCGTAAGTAGTTCAGTCATTACTTAGTAGTGGTTTCTTTCGGCTTTCTGTCGAAGAACGGGTTCTTGGACGAAGCACTTACCGGAATGGCGAATACTGATTTACATTCTTTCAGCCATTCCATTCGTTGAGCAGCCAGTCCGGCCGAAAACATCACCCGGGTATCTACACGCATATCCGCAGCCATAGCACAAGCCGAACCGATAGCGATGCCCACATCCACTGAATTTATGGCACATGGCACACCTTCCGCACGCCCGGCACAAGTAGAGAAACCGCAATGCCCACAGTTCAAGCCTTGCGCCAACTCGCGCGTACCTATAATTACGACACATTCCGCCTGCAAAATGTTTGCGGCATCCCGTAGAAAGAATTTCATGCCCAATTCCTCTGCCATGGCAATCATTTTATCCGACAGTTTCTTGAGGCCTTCACCCGTAACCAATGCTGTTTCAATCACATCAATACCCTTTCCTTTGGGTGCCGTACGTGCGGCGGTCATCATTTGTCTCGCCACATCGAGCACATGTTCGTGGCGACAATCCCGTTCGTTCTGTATCATATCCTTCCTCCTGAATTAATTAGTGACACAAAGATAAAGGTATAAAGTTACCTATGCAAGTTTTTTTCTGTACCTTTGCTAGGAAGAATAAAGAGACAACCTATGTTGCAAATAGAAAATGCCACTATCGTGTATGGTAATGATGTGCTGTTCTCCGGTTTCAACCTGCAGTTGCACCGGGGAGAAATTGCATGTATTTCCGGCTCTTCGGGATGCGGAAAGATATCGCTACTCAATGCCGTACTGGGCTTTATCCCGCTGAAGAAGGCAATATTACCGTGAACGGCATTCGGTTGGAAAGAAGCACTATCGACCATATCCGCAAACAGATAGCCTGGATACCGCAAGAACTGGCGTTGCCGTTGGAGTGGGTAAAAGATATGATACAGCTTCCTTTCAGCCTGAAAGCAAACCGGAGCACTCCTTTCTCCGAAGCAAAGTTGTTCGCCTGCTTTGCTGATTTAGGACTGGAAGAGGAGTTATACTACAAACGTGTCAACGAAATATCCGGCGGGCAGCGTCAACGCATGATGATAGCTGTGGCCTCCATGATTGGCAAGCCTTTGATTGTTGTCGACGAACCGACTTCGGCCCTCGATGCAGGCTCCACCGGAAAGGTGCTCGACTTCTTTCGCCAACAGACAGAGAAGAGCAGTGCAGTGTTGGCAGTAGCCCACGACCGGGAGTTTGCCAAAGGATGCGACCAACATATAATAATGAAATAATAATAGAGGCCATGAGTTTTGCAGGATTTGTTTTTGATATGATACGTCGCGACAAGGAAAACCGCGATATGCGTAATCTCCGCCGGGAACGTCACAACCAACGTTTGGACAAACTGTACGAGGGAAGTAACGGTATGCCCCGAAATACCACCGCAGAAGATATGGACGAAATAATCCAGTTGACAAAGAAGAAAGAACAGTCGGAGCAAAACTATATAGTGAAAATGATGTTTATCTTCTTGGGCATCTGCATCCTTGCCGCATCTATACTGGTACTAATCTTTATTATATAACACATTGGGAACTATCGATATATCATACCTCAGCCTGGGTATCGGACTATTACTGCTACTGATCCCCATCTTCTATATCTGGAAATTCAAAACCGGACTAGTACGTGCTACCGTCATCGGTACGGCACGCATGATTGTGCAACTCTTCTTCATCGGTGTCTACCTGAAATATCTTTTCCTTTGGAATAATCCCTGGATTAACTTCTTGTGGGTCGTCATCATGATATTCGTAGCATCGCAGACGGCATTGGCACGCACGGGATTGAAGCGGAAAGTCCTGCTTATTCCCATACCCGTAGGCTTTCTGTGTAGTGTGGTATGCGTGGGTATGTATTTTATAGGTATCATCCTGCGGCTGGATAACGTATTCAGCGCCCAATACTTCATTCCTATATTCGGCATATTGATGGGGAATATGCTATCCAGCAATGTCATTGCCCTCAATACATACTATAGCGGATTGGAACGGGAGCAACAGCTCTACCGCTATCTGCTTGGCAACGGTGCCACCCGTGCCGAAGCGCAAGCCCCCTTTATCCGCCAAGCTATCATCAAGGCGTTCAGCCCGCTCATAGCCAACATTGCCGTCATGGGACTGGTTGCCCTTCCGGGAACGATGATCGGACAGATATTGGGAGGAAGCAGTCCGAATGTCGCCATCAAATACCAGATGATGATTATGGTAATCACCTTCACGGCCTCCATGCTTTCGCTGATGATTACCATTTCGCTGGCCTCCCGCAAGTCCTTCGATGCTTACGGCAAACTGCTGCCGGTGATGGTGGAGAAAAAGGAAAAGAAATAAAGTTATTGTCTCATCTTTTGGGGCATATACCGGAGCTGCACATACTGTTCGCCCGGCTTCACATAGCCGCTATCCAGCATCACCTTCGCAACGCGGAAGACTTCCAACCGTTCTTGCATATACTTCTCCAACTGCTTGCTCTGCGGTTTCACATACGACAGCACTTCAACTCTGCCAGTGGTGAAAATGTTGACTTTGGCTTTCACTGTACGCACCGGGAGAGGATCTCTCTTTTGCTTGCTATAGACATTCTTCTCCTTATCCACCCAAAAGATGGCGGTTGCCTTCAGAGTAGTATCCACATGTTCCACGCCCGACTCTTGTTTGCCATTGCCCGACTGACCGCCATTCCGGCAGGCAGATAGCATGACAAAGAGAGATAAAAGCAGAAAAAGTAATATTCTCATAAGATTGTTCTTAGGTGTTGTAGACGCCAAATATACTAAAAAAAGAGTAAAAGCCCTGTGCCGTTCGTTGTTTTTTACTATATTTGCATCCAAATTTTCTATCCATAATGAAAATTAAGCAAATAGTATGCGCCCTTGAACGGTTCGCGCCTCTGCCATTGCAAGACGGATTTGATAATGCCGGCCTGCAAATCGGATTGACAGAAGCGGAAGCAACAGGGGCTTTGTTGTGTCTTGACGTGACCGAAACGGTGCTGGACGAAGCCATTGCGTTGGGATATAATCTTATCATATCCCATCATCCCCTCATTTTCAAAGGCTATAAATCTATTACGGGGAAAGACTATGTGGAGCGTTGCATCTTGAAGGCTATCAAGAACGACCTCGTCATCTACTCCGCCCACACCAATCTGGACAATGCTCCGGGTGGGGTGAACTTCAAGATAGCCGAGAAAATAGGACTGAAGAACGTGCGCGTGCTGGAAGCCAAAGAAAGCGTCGACCTCTATCCGATACAGGACTCATGGTCGCAGGCAGGAGCAGGCGTTATCGGCGAACTGGAAAGCCCTGAAACCGAACTGAAGTTCCTGAAACGTATCAAGAGGACTTTTGAAGCAGGTTGCCTGAAGCACAACAAGCTGACCGGACGCGAGATACAGCGGGTAGCACTCTGCGGTGGTGCGGGAGCCTTCCTGATGCCGCTTGCCATAAGCAACCATGCGGATGTCTTCATCACCGGCGAGATAAAATACCATGACTACTTCGGCCACGACACCGATATACTGCTGGCAGAAATAGGGCATTACGAAAGCGAACAATATACAAAAGAGATGTTTTACACAATAATCCGGGATTTGTTTCCTACTCTTGAAGTCCAACAGACTAAAGTGAATACAAATCCCATAAAATACATGTAACTAAAATGGCCAAAGAAGCAAAGAAAGAACCCCAAGAGTTGACAGTGGAACAGAAGTTGAAAGCACTGTTCCAATTACAGACCATGCTGTCTAAAATTGATGAAATCAAGACGTTGAGAGGCGAGCTCCCGCTGGAAGTGCAGGACTTGGAAGACGAAGTAGCAGGTTTGAGCACCCGCATCGACAGAATTAAGGCGGAAGTAGCCGAACTGCGTACTGCCATCGCCAGCAAGAAAGTGGAAATCGAAGCATCCAAGGCTTCCGTGGCAAAATATAAAGAACAGCAAGACAACGTACGCAACAACCGCGAGTACGACTTCCTGAGCAAGGAAATCGAGTTCCAGACACTGGAGATAGAACTTTGCGAGAAGCGTATCAAAGAGTTCTCCGAAGAGGAAGCCGAGAAATCTGCCGAAGTGGAAAAGAGTTCCGTTGCACTGGAAGAGAGACAGAAAGACCTCGACGTGAAGAAGAACGAACTCGATGAAATCGTTTCGGAGACAAAGCAGGAAGAAAAGAAGCTGAGAGACAAGGCAAAGGAACTCGAAACCAAAATCGAGCCGCGTCTGCTCCAGTCTTTCAAGCGTATCCGTAAGAATTCACGCAACGGTCTGGGTATCGTATATGTACAGCGTGACGCTTGTGGCGGTTGCTTCAACAAAATCCCGCCCCAGAGACAACTGGATATTCGTTCGCGCAAGAAAATCATCGTTTGCGAATATTGCGGACGTATCATGATTGACCCCGAATTGGCAGGTATCGCTCCTGAGGTTAAGGAAGAAGTGGTAAAGGAAAAGCCGACAAGAAGCAGAAAGAAAGCCGCAAGCGCTGAGTAAGTTTCTGCCGGAAACGCTATAAACAAATAAGGGTTTAGGTTGTTATCAATCCCATGATGTAACAACCTAAACCTTTTTTTATGAGTACAAAAGCCTGGAGCAGTGCGCTGCTCGTCCTGTGTTTCTCTTCTGCGGTGTGGGCGCAGAAAGGCAACCGCTATTCGTTTGGCGACCGGATGCTCGACTCGCTGCTGACGGTGGCATCCACCCAAAACTATTCCGTACTGTCCGCCATGGACCGCATGGAGCAGGCGAAAGCCAATCTGCGGATAGAGCGCGGCAACTTCTTTCCTTCCATTTCATTGAACGGTGGCTGGGCGCGCCAGCAAACCAGCGGCAATGTGAGCGCACTGCCGAAGTCCATCACCGGAGCATATAGTGCCACGCTCGATGCCAGTTGGGAGATAGACATCTTCGGAAGCATCCGGCAACGCGTAAAGGCGCAACGCGAAAACTTCGCCGCCAGTCGGGAAGAATTTAACTCGGTCATGGTTTCCTTGTGCGCACAAGTGGCGTCCGCCTACATCGGGCTGCGCGAGTTGCAGCAGGAGCGCAAGGTCGTAATGCATAACTGCAACACGCAGGCGGCGGTGCTCGAAATTACCGAGACACGCTATAAGACGGGGCTAGTATCCAAGCTGGACGTGGCCCAGGCAAAGTCCGTATATTATAGTACGCGGGCGTCCATTCCTCCGTTGGATGCCGGCATCAACCAATACATCACCACGCTGGCCATCTTGCTGGGCATTTATCCCCAACAAATCCGCCCTATATTGGAGCAAGACGGTGCATTGCCGGAATATATGGAGCCCGTCGGCAACGATATTCCAACCGATTTGCTACTCCGTCGTCCCGACGTCCGCCAGGCCGAGAGGCAGGTTGATGCACAAGCCGCCCTGCTGGGCGCATCCAAAAGCGACTGGCTGCTGCAGGTATTCCTGAAAGGCTCCGCAGGCTATTCATCCCACGACTTGAAGGACCTCACGAAGCGCAACAGCATGACTTTCGAGATAGCTCCGAGCCTCAGTTGGACGCTGTTCAGCGGCACCAAGCTAGTGAACGCCACCCGACTGGCACGCGCCCAGCTCGACGAGTCCATTCATCAGTTCAACCAGACGGTGCTCACTGCAGTGCAAGAGACGGACAATGCCATGAACAGTTACCGCAACTCCATACAACAGATTGTTGCCCTGCGCGAAGTGTGCAACCAGGGGGAGGAGACGCTGAAGCTCTCTTTGGAGCTTTATAAACAAGGGTTGAGTCCTTTTCAGGATGTGCTGGATGCGCTTCGCTCGCTGCTGAGTTATCAAAACCAGCTGACGCAGGCGCGGGGCGGTTCGCTGCAGGACCTAATATCCCTCTACAAGGCATTGGGAGACGAGGGTATTGAATGATGAGTTATTTCATATTGCAATTCTATCTCAATTCCCCTCCTCCTGGGAGGAGGGGTGCTCGGAGGGCGGGGTGGTAGAGAGCACAAGGCAGAGAAACCATTCTTTCAGAGGTATATCGTTTCACCTACCACCTCCCCCTTCGGGTACTCACCCCCTCCGGCTCCCCCGTTATCGGGGGAGGACAACCTCCCGGGAGGAGGAGAATAAAGTTACTCTCATTGGCAACTGAGTCATCCCTATTTGTTTGCCCTACTAAATTATCATTTAATAATGAACTAAAAACCAAACCATATATGAAAAATCGAATATACATTGCTCTGCTCGCCTTGCCCTTGCTGGCGGGATGCGGAGATAGGAGAGAGAAAGCACAAGGAATGCCTGCTCCGGAAATAAGCGTGGCGCATCCCCTGGTGCAGGACATCACGTTGACGAAGGAATATCCAGGCTATCTGACGTCTGAAAAGACAGTGGACTTGGTAGGCCGAGTGAGTGGCACGTTGCAGACGGTGGCCTATGCACCGGGCAGCCGGGTGCGGCAGGGGCAAGTGCTGTTCCTCATCGAGCCGACCGTCTATCAGGATGAAGTCCGGCAGGCGGAAGCGGCGCTCAATACCGCCCGTGCCAATCTGGAATATGCGCAAAACAACTACGAGCGTATGCAGGAAGCCGTCAAGACCGATGCCGTCAGCCAGATACAAGTGTTGCAGGCAAAGTCGAATGTCGCCACCTCGCAAGCGGCCGTCAGCAATGCGGAAGCGGCCCTGGACACGGCACGCACTAACCTGAGTTACTGTACCGTCAGCGCTCCGTTCGACGGAACCATCAGCCGCAACCAGGTGGATGCAGGCAGCTATGTGGACGAAGGCGTGCAGCCCGTGGCCTTGGCCACCATCTACAAAGACGACCACCTATATACCTACTTCAATATCACAGACAATCAATGGCTTGCCATGCTGATGCAGCAAGGGGACAGCATTCCCCGGCAGGTGAGCGTCAGCCTGGGGCAAGACGGGATGATGAACTATCCCGCCAAGCTGGATTACCTCTCGCCGAATGTGGACCTCAGTACCGGTACGCTCACCATTCGCGCCCGCCTGGACAATCCGAAAAGCATCTTGAAAAGCGGGATGTACGTCAGTATCACCCTGCCCTACGGGGAACAGAAGAATACCGTCCTCATACCGGATGCCTCCATCGGTACCGACCAATTGGGAAAGTACGTGTATATAGTCAACGACTCGAACATCGTGCGCTATCGTCACATCGAGACCGGACAACTGATAGGGGACAGCCTGCGGCAAATAACAGCGGGCGTCTCTCCCAGGGAGTGTTACGTTGCTAAAGCACTGATGAAGGTCAGGGATGGGATGAGAGTAAAGCCGATGCTAAGGACGAATATCAATTAAAAGGCTTATAAGTTATGATTAAAAGGCTTTCATTACATAATTAAAAGGCTTTTAATACTATTTCACCATAGGAGTGAGTATCGTTAAGTCCGATACTTCCCTCATCTACTAATATAGACTATTGCCAATCACTCTAAACCATACCATTATGTTCTCAAAGTTCTTCATAGACCGCCCCATATTCGCCACCGTGCTGGCACTGCTCATCGTCGTGGCGGGACTGGTCACACTGGGCATTCTGCCCATCGCGCAATATCCGGAGATTACACCGCCCACCGTGCAGGTCAGCGCGGTCTACCCCGGAGCCAACGCACAGACGGTGGCGCAAACCGTCGGCATCCCCATCGAGCAGCAAGTCAACGGGGGTGGACGGGATGCTCTACATGTCCTCCAACTCCTCTTCTTCGGGGGCTTATTCGCTGACTATCACCTTTGCAGTGGGCACGGACATCGACATGGCCACCGTGCAGGTGCAAAACCGGGTCAGCGTGGCCCAGTCGTCGTTGCCTACGCCGGTGGTGGTGCAGGGCGTCACGGTGCAGAAGCAATCCAGCAACATCGTGATGTTCCTGACGATGAAGTCCGACCGACCGGAGTACAACGGGCTCTACCTCAGCAACTATGCCAAACTAAACCTTGTAGACCAACTGACGCGCGTGCCCGGTGTGGGCGCCGTCAATGTGCTGGGGGCGGGAGACTACTCCATGCGCATCTGGCTCGACCCTGCCGCCATGCGCATCCGCAATCTTTCTCCGGCCGACGTCTATCAGGCCATCCAGACGCAGAACGTGGAAGTGAGTGCCGGAAACGTGGGGCAGCCGATTGGGACGGACAACAAAAACGCCTATCAATACAGCCTGACGGTGAAGGGCCAGTTGACCTCGCCCGAAGAGTTCTGTAACATCATCCTTCGCGCGGAAGACGGTGGACGAATCCTCCGTCTGCGCGACGTGGCGCACATCGACCTCGGTTCGGCACCCTACAGCGTAGTGTCCCAACTGGACGGGCATTCCACCGCCGCCATCGCCATCTACCAACAGCCCGGCAGCAACTCGCTGGACGTGTCGCAAGGGGTGAAAGCCCGGATGGAGGAGCTTGCGCAGAACTTTCCGGCAGGCATACAATATAATGTGACGCTGGATACGACGGACGTCATCCATGCTTTCATCGACGAGGTGATGAAGACGTTTCTGGAAACAACTTTGCTTGTGGTGCTCGTCATTTTCCTTTTCCTGCAAAACTGGCGGGCGGTCATCATTCCCTGCATCACCATCCCCGTATCGCTCATCGGTACGCTGGCCGTGATGGCGTTGTTCGGCTTCTCCATCAATACGCTGACGCTGTTCGGACTGATACTTGCCGTCGCCATCGTGGTGGACGACGCCATTGTGGTGGTGGAAAACTCTACGCGACTGCTGGATACGGGCCGGTACACCGCCCGCCAGGCCGTGACGGAGGCGATGGGTGAGATTACCGGGCCGATAGTGGGAGTGGTGCTAGTGCTGTTAGCGGTGTTCATTCCGACGATGCTCGTCAGCGGCATATCGGGGCAACTGTACAAGCAGTTTGCACTGACGATTGCGGCAAGTACCGTGTTGAGTGGTATAAACTCGCTGACACCGACTCCTTCGCTCTGCGCTTTGATGCTTCAGCCTACGAAACCATCGAAAGCGCCGTTGTACAAAGGGTTTAATCATCTGTATGACAAGGCGCAAGGAGGTTATGATAAAGTGGTGATGTTCTTGTTGCAACGTCCGGTGGCGGCCATCGGCACCTATGCGGTCTTCACGCTGATTGCCGTACTGCTGTTTGTCAAGTGGCCGTCCACGTTCATTCCCGAAGAAGATGACGGATACTTCCTGGCTGTTGTGCAACTGCCTCCGGCATCGAGCCTGGAACGCACGCAAGCCGTTGGCCGGCAGATTAATGCCATACTCGATACGTATCCCGAGGTGAAAGACTATATCGGTGTGTCCGGCTTCTCCGTCATGGGTGGCGGAGAGCAGAGCAATGCGGCCACCTATTTCGTTGTCCTGAAAAATTGGGATGAGCGCAAGGGGAAGAAATATACGGCAGCGGCTGTGGTCGAGCGGTTCAACATGGAGGCATACGGCATTCAGGAGGCGGAGGTGTTTGCAATGGTTCCGCCTGTCATTCCGGGGCTAGGGGCTACGGGAGGCTTACAGTTGCAACTGGAAGACCGCAATAATCTCGGCTCCACCGAAATGCAACGGGCTGTAGAGGCGCTGATGGAGAATTATCGCAATTATCCGGCTCTGGCATCGGTCAGCAGCCAGTATCAGGCGAATGTGCCGCAGCATTTCTTGAATATCGACCGGGATAAGGTGCAGCTCATGGGAATTCAGTTGAGTAGTGTCTTCACGGCATTGGGATACTATATGAGGGAGGCTTATGTAAACGATTATGTACAGTTCGGGCATATCTATCAGGTGAAATTGGGTGCCGGAGACCGTGCACAACGTGTTATTGAGGATGTGTTGAAGCTAAGTGTGCCTAATGCTTCGGGCGAAATGGTGCCGTTTTCTTCTTTCACGAAGGTGGACGAGCAGTTGGGCATGGACCAGATAAACCGTTATAATATGTATTCCACGGCAGCGGTCACGTGCAACGTGGCGCCGGGCAGCAGTTCGGGGGAGGCCATCAAGCAGGTGGAGAGCATGATTAAGGAACAGCTGGGCAATGAGTTCGGCTATGAGTGGACGTCGGTGGCTTATCAGGAGACGCAGGCGGGGACGACGACGAGCATTGTTTTCATCATGGCATTGTTGGTGGCTTTTCTGGTGTTGGCTGCGCAATATGAGAGTTGGACAAGTCCGGTTGCTGCCGTCGTGGGGCTACCGGTGGCACTGCTCGGGGCTATGTTGGGGTGTTATGTCATGGGAACGCCGGTCAGTATCTATACGCAAATCGGTATTATTCTGCTTGTTGCTCTGTCGGCAAAGAACGGTATTCTGATTGTGGAGTTTGCCCGTGATTTCCGTGCGCAGGGCAACAGTATCCGTGAGGCGGCATTTCAGGCGGAACATATCCGGCTTCGCCCTATTCTGATGACTTCATTGGCATTTGTATTCGGTGTGATGTCGCTGCTGTTTGCCACGGGGGGCGGGAGCGGGGAGCCGTATTGCGCTGGGGCTGCCGTAGTCTTCGGTATGGCGCTGAACACGCTGCTCGCCACGATTTATATCCCGAATTTCTATGAGATGATGCAGAAGATACAGGAAAGGTTCGGGAAGAAAAAGGAATGATAAATGATAATTTAGGGGACAGTTTACAGTACTATCTCAATTGGGGCTGTCTAACAATGCAAATGTCAGTCAGCCTCTTTTTCTT
>JAJQAY010000126.1 GCA_021203515.1 Bacteroides sp.
GCATATTAGTCAATATTTGAACCTTTTTATGATAGAAATACGATAATTTTCCAAATAACAAAATTGTTGTTAATTATGAATTTGTAATCTGAACCATTCTCGAACGGCTTTTGTTCTTCTATCAAAATACTTGAAAATATATATTTTTTTTTAAACCTAAACTTAAAGCGTATGAATTTTATTTGGTACATTATTATTGGGATCGTTGCCGGATTTATTGCTGGCAAGATTATGAAAGGTGGAGGCTTCGGCCTTTTAGTCAACTTGTTGGTTGGCATTTTAGGCGGTGTTCTGGGTGGCTGGGTTTTCGGTTTACTGGGAATTGCCACTGCCGGTATTCTGGGTAGTCTGATTACCTCTGTAGTAGGAGCTGTTCTGTTATTATGGATTGTTTCATTATTCAGAAGTTCACGTGTTCCCTAATTTTTTTAACTTATTAAAACCTATTTAATTATGGAAAGTAAATGTTCACATTTCTGGATTGGCCTGGGAGTAGGCTCTATCCTTGGAGCAATCGTTTATCGTTGCTGCAAAACTTCAAAAGCACAACAGTTGAAAAACAAAGTGGCGCATGCCCTCCATGTAGCAACGGATCAGGTGGAAGATTTTGCAGATACTGCAAGAGACAAGGTTTTGGAAACCGGGACTAAAGTGGCCGATAAAGTGGCTGATAAAACGTTTGATGTAGCCGAAAAAGCAGATGAAATGAAGAATAAGGTTCACAATTTTGCCGACAATGTTAAAAAGTAAGTAGGACGTTATTCTTTTTACTTTAAGGGGAAGGTTTTGTTTTGTTTTCCTTCCCCTATTTTATAATTCGCTATATATACAAATCAGATAATTATATCACAAAAAATTGAAATGATGAAAAAGCTATTTTTATTGATTACAATATTTGTATTCGCCACAGGAGTAAGTGTCCAGACATTTAAAGGTGAAGGTTCCATCTTAGGAAATTTAGGTTATCAGACCAAGTATGAAAGATCTGCTTTGGGAGCACAAGGGAGGTATGTGATTGCCAATAATCTCCGGATAGCTCCGGACTTGAATTTATTCTTTCCCAAGGATAAAGTTACGGGGTTGGATGTAGACATCAATTTCCATTACGTTTTTAATTTTAGCAAAGACGGACAAGGATTTTCTGTCTATCCGCTGGCGGGAATTGGCATGCAGAATAATTTTTATGGAAAGCGCACCATTACGGTAGACGGTGAAAGTATAGAGCAAAAGAGTAATAGCACTTCGAAGTTCGCATTTAATTTAGGTGGTGGTATTTCTCTTCCCTTGTCTGCTCATAGTTTTTTGAATGCGGAAGCTAAATTCATGTTTGCAGATGAGGACAATGTGGTCATTATGTTAGGATACGGCTATAAGTTTTAATAGTGTTTCATCCGGAACTAAGACTATAGACAGAAAGCGTTCCTGATTGGTTGCCATTCAGGAACGTGCTGTTTTTTGACCTTAAATTATAAACGAAATAACCATGGAAAATAGTATGTTAGCTATTACGGAGGAACAAGGGGTAGTATCTGATACACAGATTAAGGTTGCTACAGAGGTGAGAAGCAGGTCGAAACAGAATTTACTTCTTTCAGAGAAACGTTTATACGCTGAAAATGATTGGATTTTTGGAGGTGGACTTGATAAGAAAAGATGTGGCGCTTATGGTGTTTTTACCGTAACGAATGACTTGACAAAGTATACCAAAGCGAGATTTCTGAATCGGACAGGAAAGAAGACATTGGTGTTTCTCGTTTTCTCAGAGGCTGCCCCATATGCCGGCATTGGAGGAATGGAACGCGGTGTATGTGCTTTTTCTACCCGGTTTTATACTGAAGACGGAATCTGGGACTCGGTAGGTTGTAATTTGCCGGTGTCTTTTACCTGCCATCCTCAGAAGTATCTTGATGGTATCTGCTCCCAAAGACCGAAGACGGAGAAAGCGAGACTTAATCTTGCAGAGAAATGGAATGTCTGGTCTCTTTTTCCGGACTCCCTTCATCAAATAATGTTTTTGATGGGAGAACGTGGAATTCCGAGGGATTACCGCCATATGCATTGTTTCGGATGCCGGACTTACAATTTCATAAATGAGGAAGGACGGCATTTTCTTGCCAAGTTCCATTTACTTACCCAGCAGGGCATTCTTAATTTGTCGGTAGAAGAGTTGTTGAGGCGAAAAGCCAGTTATCACATCTCTGTGCAACGCGATTTATATGATAACATAAAAAAGGGAAATCATCCCAAATGGAAATTGTATATTCAGCTTATGCCTGAAGAGGATGCGGGAAAATGTTCCTTCAATCCGTATGACCTTACTAAGGTCTGGCCACATAAAGAGTATCCTCTCATTGAGGCCGGGACATTGGAGTTGCAAAGAGTTCCGATAAAGGATTCTGTGGAAGTAAATAACTGCGGTTTCTGCTCATCGAATCTGGTGCCTGGCATCGAATTCCCCAGTCATATATGTCATTATCAGGGCAAAACGGACTACTATTGGCAACCGGGAGCGTTTTTCCGATTGCAATCTGCAGAGGCACAAAGGAGGATAATCCATAACGTGGTCAGAGAACTGGCGCGAGTACCGGAATATATCCAGATTAGAGCCACAGCCCGTTTTTATCAGGCAGATAGATGCTGTGGAGAGAAGATTGCAAAAGAATTGCAGTTTGAGATAAGATTAATATTGGAGGAAATCGAATGGCAAAAGGAGGCAGATATGAGTATGGCATTTTAAACGTATAATTAAGAATATTGAGATATGTGGGAACAAGAAATTTTTGGAAATACAGTTGAGAACTGGATTATTTCCATACTTTTTATAGTAGGAGCGATCGTAATTGTGAAGTTGTTATCATTGTTGGGCAAGAAGGTTATCAAGCCGTTTGTCAGCCGAACAACTAATAAGATAGATGATATTATCTATTATTCTCTGGAGTCGCCCGTTAAGTTTGCAGTGATATTGCTTGGTATCTGGTTAGCTATTCATCGGCTGGTCTATCCGGATGGCTTTGTGAAGGTAGTTGACAATGCCTACCGGATTTTAATTATTCTGGATATCACGTGGATTTTTGCCTGTTTATTCAGCGGATTGCTTCAGGATTGTTGGGGCACAAGTCCGACGGGCATGTCAATACGATGCTGCCGATTGTTAAAAGAGCGGTCCTGGTTGTCGTCTGGATTATCGGACTTGTGATGGCGCTGAGCAATATCGGAGTCAATATCAGTGCATTGTTAGGAACTTTGGGTATTGGTGGTATTGCGTTCGCTTTGGCGGCACAAGATACGGTGAAGAATATTTTCGGCGCTTTTACCATCTTTACGGACAAGCCTTTCAGCATCGGTGATACGATTAATGTGAACGGTACTGAAGGAACTGTTGTAGACGTTGGTGTACGAAGCACAAAAATATTGGGTTATGACAAGCGCATCACTACTTTACCGAATTATAAGATTACGGATGCATCCATCGTCAATATTTCTTCTGAACCAATGCGTCGGATCACCGTACAACTTGGATTGACGTACGATACGACACCTGAGAAGATGAAAGAGGCTTTGGATATATTGAGGGCTATTCCGAAAAAGGTGGAAAATGTGTCTGAGAATCCTTCGGATATTACGGCCAATTTTTCGGATTACACGGATTCGGCATTGGTTATCACCTACTACTATATAGAGAAGCAAGGTGATATATTGAAGGTTTCTTCGGATATGAATCTGGAGATACTGAAAGCCTTTAATAAAGCGGGACTTGATTTTGCATTTCCGACGCAAACGCTATATGTACATAAAAATGAGGCGGCGGATGCTACGAAAGAGACAGATAATATCTAGTCTATAATATAAAATATACCAATCCCCTTATTTTATCCCTGTTTATAAGTTAACCGGGAAAAATAAGGGGATTTTAATTAGTGTCGGATTGTCAATTCGTAATTCAATCTTTTTCACCCAAACGGCAAGATTACGGGCTTCGACAGCAAACTCTCCATTTCCTTCTTCGTCCAAGGTGATATCCTCTGTGATGCTTCCGGTTATTTCGTGCCAAACCTCGCCTTGATGTTCTTTGTCTAAGCTTATCTTTTTACTGCCTGCTTCGTCATTGGACATTAAAAAGACAAGACCGGAGCCGGGATGTTCTTCATCTCCTACACGGATAAAACCTACGGTGGAGGGATGGTCGAAATATTCAATCTGTTCCCCATAAGCGTATTTCCGTCTTGCGTTCAATAGAATATCGATGATTTTGGTATGAGGTGACTTTTCTCCTTTAATGCTGTAATAATCTCCATAGAACAGGCAAGGATAACCGTCCTTCATCAGTAGGATCAGCCCATATGCCAGCGGCTTGAACCAATCTGCAATCTGTGATTCCAGAGAACTGCCTAGCTGTGAGTCGTGATTATCGACAAAGGTAACTGCCAAATCACAATGATGTTCAACCAATGTATTCTTCAGGATATTCTGCAAATCATAATCTTTTTCTTCTTGCGATGCCTGGAACATATTATAATGCAACGGAACATCAAACAAGTTGACTTTATGGTCTACGGATTCTATATAAGCATCGAGCGTTTCCAAGTCACCGTTCCAGTATTCGCCGACAGCATAAAATTTATCTCCTCTTTCGCTTCTCACTGCATCCAGGAATTGGGCTATAAATTGGTCTTTCATGTGCTTGATGGCATCCAAACACACTCCGTCGAGGTTCAATTCATTAGAAACCCATTTTCCCATCGATTTAGTTCGGCAACCACCTCCGGATGGTCCAGGTCGATGTCGTTGCACAACAGGAAATCATAGTTTCCATTTTCATTGTCTACACCATTGCTCCACGCTTTACCTTCTCCTTGTATCTGGAAAATGCCGCTTCGCTTTTGGGCATCGTCAAAACCGGTTCCTGAAAAGTGATACCAATGCCATTTAAAGTCTGAATATTTGTCCTTACGCCCATGGAAGCTATATCCGGTCCAACCCTGTATCTCATACGGTTCTCCCAAGGCTTGCTCTCTGTTATTGGGATCGACTTCCACTACCATGAATTTTTCGTTAAAATCATCTCCTGCTTTATGGTTTAATACCACGTCCAGATAAACTGAAATATGATTTTTGTGTAATTCGTCAATCATTTCTTTTAGCTCATCTTTGGTACCATACTTCGTTCTTACGGTTTCTTTCTGTTCAAATTCGCCTAAGTCATACAAGTCATAGGTGGCATAACCTTCGTCTTGCTGCTCGTCGGCTTTGTAGGCAGGTGGAATCCAAACAGCAGTTACACCGATTTCGTGCAAATGCGATGCGTCTTCCTTTAATTGTTTCCACAGTTTGCCATCATTTGGCAAGTTCCATTCAAAATACTGCATCATTACTCCATTTTCCATATTCTAAAGTTTTTAGTAACCGAGATATAACAAATATGTCAAGAATAATGTTCCTATGATGACGGATAACTTCCGTTTTATTGTAAAATACAGCGAATTGCATTCTTCCAAATGGAATTTATCTTAATAATTCTTTTTATATTCATATTTCTTGATTTTTCAGACAATTCTTTTGATGCTATAGTTGTTATATAGTAAAGATGTAAATAAGCGGGTTTGCTTATTTCGTGAAGCGTAGTTATTGTAGTAGTTCTAAAATGAAGTAATGTATGGAAAAATTAAAAAAATCATCCTCCTTTGGAACAATTGGACTCGTTTGACAAATATCCGTGTTATTATGGAAATGATCTGGAGTTAGTGTATTCACCTGAGAAATCAGTTTTTACCCTATGGGTACCCTCGGCGAGTAAAGTTCGTCTGAATTTGTATTTGTCAGGTGAAGGAGGAGAGGCAGAGGAGCAACTGGAAATGTCCATGGCAGATGATGGCACATGGCGTATTTGTGTAGATCGTGACTTGAAAGGCTCTTTCTATACTTTCCAAATAGAGAAAGATGGAAATTGGTTGGATGAAACACCTGGTATCTGGGCAAAAGCAGTCGGTATTAATGGTAACCTGGCGGCTGTAATCGACTTGAATGATACGAATCCTGAAGGCTGGGAGGAGGACCGTTCGCCCGAGTTGAAAATGCATTCCGACATAATTCTCTATGAATTGCATCACCGTGATTTTAGTATTGATCCGAATTCGGGTATTGAAAATAAAGGAAAGTTTTTGGCTCTGACTGAAATCGGAACTAAAACTCCTGATGGAGAAGCTATCGGTTTAGATCATCTAAAGGAGCTTGGCGTGACGCATATTCATATACTGCCTTCTTTTGATTTTGCGACAATAGATGAAACTAAGTTAGAGGAGAATAAATATAATTGGGGATATGATCCGAAGAACTACAATGTACCTGACGGGAGTTACTCCACTGACCCGGCCGACCCCGTTGTCCGTATCCGTGAGTTTAAGGAAATGGTTAAGAGTCTTTATCAAAATGGTTTCCGCATCGTTCTTGATGTGGTATATAACCATGCTGCCTCTACCGATCATTCGAATTTCAATCTGACGGTTCCCGGTTATTTTTATCGGCAGAACTCTGACGGTTCCTATTCAGATGCCTCCGGTTGTGGCAATGAAACAGCTTCAGAGCGGGAAATGGTGCGTCACTATATTATTGAATCCGTTAAATATTGGGCTAAAGAATACCATATTGACGGGTTCCGTTTCGACCTTATGGGAATACATGATATTGAAACGATGAACCGTCTGAGGGAAGAACTGTTAAAGATTGACCCTACGATTTTTGTATATGGAGAAGGATGGCTTGCTGCTGATTCTCCACTGCCTTTCGAGCAACGGGCGGTAAAGGAAAATGTCGGTCATATGGAAGGGATTGCCGTATTCAACGATGAATTTCGCGATGGTTTGAAGGGGAGTACCTTCGATGAGCAAGAACCCGGATATGCTTCTGGGAATATAAACGGTCACTTCGAACCGGTAAAATATGGGATTGTCGGTGGTACGCAGCATTCGCAAGTTGTTTATGACGGATTACTCTATTGTGATGGTCCTTATGCCGGTGCTCCTTCACAAACGATTAATTTTGTTTCCTGTCATGACGGATATACTTTGATAGATAAGCTGAAACTGTCTGTCCATGGTGACGGGGTGGAGAACGAGCTGGTTCCTATTGATAAATTGATACATACTGTACTGTTGACAGCACAGGGCATTCCCTTTATTCGGGGTGGTGATGAAATCATGCAAGATAAACAGGGCGTACCGAATAGTTTCAAATCTCCTGATAATATCAATCAGATAGACTGGGCTTTGAAAGCTAAGAACCGTGATTTTTTTTGATTATATAAGGGGATTAATCGCACTTCGTAAAGTACATCCGGCTTTTCGTATTCCTACAGTGGAAGGCTTGCAGCAGTGCCTCCATTTTCTAGATACATGTGATTCTGGTGTGATAGCTTATACTTTGGGTGAATATGCGAACGGTGATGTGTGGAAGGAAATCCTGGTAGCATACAATGGTAATCGGCACCAAGCGGAAATTAATATTCCGGAACAAGAGTGGACGGTGGTTTGTAGCGACGGACAAATCAACTTAGACAGCCAAGAGCATTTACACGGAGGAAATATTCAGATAGCACCTTCTTCGGCTCTTATATTGTATAGACAATAGAGCTGATATTGGATTAGAGATTTTCAAATAAAAAAGCCTATTGAAATATAATAGTTTCAATAGGCTTTTTATTTGTGGTGCCACCAGGAATCGAACCGGGGACACAAGGATTTTCAGTCCTTTGCTCTACCAACTGAGCTATGGCACCTTTTTCTCTTTTGCGGTTGCAAAGGTAATGAAAGTTTTGAACTATACAGGGGGTTTGGAGATAAAAAACGCTGATAAATGGCTATGTGGCTAAGTATCAGCGTCTATTTTTCTGTATCAAGCGTTTATTTTTATTCTTTCTCTTCTAACGAGTTCCAGCCTTGGGCTTTCAACTCAAATTCCTGCCCGTCGCGAGTAATCAGGGCACAACCAAGTTCCGGCTTGGTGATGTGACCGATAAGCCTGATACCTTCCATTTCCGATACTTTTTCGTGGTCGGCAATAGGGACGGTAAACAAAAGCTCGTAGTCTTCGCCACCGTTGAGGGCACAAGTAGTCAGGTTCATGTTAAACTCCTCTGCCATGACAGCCGTCTGGTAATCAATGGGGATATGTTCCTCGTAGATGCGGCAACCAACTTTACTCTGTTTGCAGATGTGCAGCAACTCAGACGATAGTCCGTCGGAAACATCCATCATGGAAGTAGGCAGGATACCTTCTTCAGCCAACTTTTGGATAATGTCCCGACGAGCTTCCGGTTTCAGTTGACGCTCCAAAAGGTACTCTTTACCGGCAAAATCAGGTTGCAAGTCTTTGTCACCGCCTTTGAGCACGGCCTTTTCACGTTCCAGCAGTTGCAGTCCCATGTAGGCAGCACCGAGGTCGCCGGAAACACAAATCAGGTCGGTTTCTTTAGCACAGTTGCGATAAACGACTTTTCCCTTTTCCGCCTCACCAATACAGGTGATGCTGATAGTAAGCCCGGTATAAGAAGAAGAAGTATCGCCGCCGACAATATCCACGCCGTACTCTTCACAAGCCAAACGAATACCCGCATACAACTCTTCCATATCCTCTACACTGAAACGCTTGGATAATCCCAGTGAGACGGTAATCTGTCGGGGCGTACCGTTCATGGCATAAATATCGGAGAAGTTGACTATCGCCGATTTATATCCCAAGTGTTTAAGCGGAACATACACAAGGTCGAAATGTACACCTTCCAGCAATAAGTCGGTGGTGACAAGCACCTCTTTGTCCGCAGGGTAGGAGAGGACGGCTGCGTCGTCTCCCACACCGTATCGGCTCGATTTGTTCTTTAATTCAATACCTTCGGTCAGTTGGCGGATTAACCCGAACTCACCGAGAGTGGCTATTTCTGTTCCCATTTTCTTACGCTCTGTTAATCAACTCCCGCATAATTTCCGTCATTCTCGGCTGTGCGGCATCCGCAGCTTTCTGCACCTCTTCGTGGGATACTTCCGCAATCTTGCCTTCCACACCCAGATCGGTGACTACAGACACACTGAACACCTTAATACCGCAATGATTTGCCACAATCACTTCGGGAACGGTAGACATGCCGACCGCATCCGCACCCAGAATACGGAACAACTTATATTCCGCAGGCGTTTCAAACGTAGGTCCTTGTGTGCCGATGTACACACCATGCTGCACTTTAATACCCTTTTCCGCTGCAATCGCATCCGCCTTGCGGATTAATTCCTTGTCGTATGCCTCGCTCATATCCGGAAAACGCGGTCCGTAAGGAATGTTCTTACCACGCAACGGATGTTCGGGGAAATAATTGATATGGTCGGTGATAATCATCAGGTCTCCAATCTCAAAATCCGGGTTCGTACCACCACTGGCATTAGACACGAACAAAGTTTTGATGCCCAATTCACGCATCACGCGTACCGGAAACGTCACTTCCTTCATGGAGTATCCTTCGTAGTAGTGAAAACGTCCCTGCATCGCCATGATGTCCTTGTTGCCCAGCTTACCGAAAATCAGTTTGCCACTGTGTCCCTCTACCGTAGATACGGGGAAGTTAGGAATATCCTCATACTTTATTTCATACTTCTCGGTGATTTCACCGGCAAGGCTGCCTAGTCCGGTGCCGAGGATAATTGCTGTCTCCGGTTGCGTGTGCATCTTACCTCTTAGATAAGCTGCCGTTTCTTGAATTTGCTCTAACATAGCCAATAATGTTTTGGTTAAATATATGTTGTTGATTTTGTAAAAACTCAATTTCTATGGGAAACACGTAGATGAAAGGCTTCAAGGCATCACTCAGCGAGAGATGATTTTTCAATCGTGCGGCGTCCTTTTCGGTGGTGATGATAATCCTTTTCCGTTCTTCCAGGTGCGAGAATTGCTCTTCTATCTGCTGCAAATCTTTAGCACTGAAATCATGGTGGTCGTCAAACGCCAGCAGCTTCACATCCGGAGTGTACGCTTCCACTTCCTGCACCAGTGAGGCAGGCGATGCAATGCCCGTCACCAGCAATACCTGTTCGTTTTTTGTAAGCGCCGAAAATCCCTTCGTCTTTTCCGGGAATAACGGCATTAGTCCGCCATAACGAAATCTGGAGAAATACAACTGCTGATATGGATACAGATGCAGCCGCTTCGTGATGATATTAAAATCTATCGGCTTGATGTCGTCCGGACATTTGGTTACAATAACAATCTGTGCCCGGTTCTTCCCGCTTGCCGGTTCGCGAAGTCTTCCTGCAGGGAGCAGGGCATCGTCGCAAAGCAATCGGTGATAGTCAGTCAGCAGGATATTTAGTCCCGCTTTCACGTACCGGTGCTGAAAAGCGTCGTCCAGCAATACAACATCTACAAAAGGAGTTTGCAGTTTCAGCAATTGCTCGATGCCATGACAGCGGTCTTCATCCACCGCCACCCGTATGCCGGGAAACTTACTCTTGATTTGATACGGTTCATCGCCTATCCGGCGCACGCCACTTTCCCCGTCGGCCAGTACATACCCTTTGCTTTTTCGCTTGTATCCCCGGCTCAACGTAGCAACGTTCATCCCCGTTTTTCCTAATAACCTTATTAAATACTCCGTATGCGGCGTCTTGCCAGTTCCTCCCACAGCGAGGTTTCCCACGCATATCACTGGAACGTCAAAACTCTTTGACCGGAGCCATCCCCAGTCAAAGAGCTTATTTCGCAAGCACACCCCCATCCCGTAAAGCCACGAGAGGGGGTATAGCCCATAGTGTATTTTAATAAAGTTTTCTGTCATTGAATATTTAGCTCAAACGGTACACATGCCTGTATGCGGTCGCATTTGTTAAAGTTTTCCAGTGTACTGAACTGCTGGTAAACCTCCCCTATAGTTCCCTTCAACATACGAGCCTTGACATAATTACCCGGATTTGTATTCATCAGACTTTCGAAGAAACTTTCCTTCTTCGGATAGTTCATCACGGTATAAGCGTCCACGCCGGCCTTTGCCACAGCAATGTCCAGAGCCTTATCCAATCCGCCCAATTCGTCTACCAGTCCCAGCTCTTTGGCGGTACTACCAGTCCACACACGACCTTGTGCAATCTTATCCAGTTCTTCCTTGCTGATGCCGCGACCCTCGGAGCGACGAGTCAGGAAGAGGTCATACCCATTGTTTACGTATATCTGTACCAAACCCTTTTCTCCATCGTTCATCGGACGCGTTAGCATACCGAAGTCTGAATATTTGTTGGTCTTCACTACATCGAAGTTCACCCCGAGTTTCTCAGTCAGGCCCTTTGCGTTGGGGAACATTCCGAAGATACCGATAGAACCGGTCAGCGTAGTAGGCTCCGCCACAATCGTATCTGCGTTGCAAGAGATATAGTAACCGCCCGATGCGGCATAGTTACCCATAGAAACAATCACCGGTTTCTCCTTCTTTAATTCACTGACGGCATACCAGATTTGTTCCGAACCATAAGTGCTTCCGCCCGGCGAGTTCACACGCAGCACTACGGCTTTCACGTCTTCATCTTCCTGCAACTTGCGCAAGTCTCTGATTACTTTTTTAGAGTCAATGCCCTCTCCGTTGGTAGACGATGAATTACCGCCGTCAATCTCTCCGTAAGCATAATACACGGCAATCACGTTTCCGCTCTTATCTTTAGGCACGTTCTTCTTCACGTTCACCATATCCTTCAGTCCGAGTACGGTCATGCGGTCGTCCTTGTCGATGCCTATCAATGTTTTCAGATAGTTGCGTACATCGGCCTTGTATATTAAGGTGTCGGCCAATCCGCTTTTCACGCTTTCCTCTGCGGGATAGAATGCCAGCATACGGTCTGCCAAAGCATTCAGCGAGTCAACAGATAGTTTGCGGGAGGCGGACACGTCACTTGTCACCCGTCCCCAGATAGAAGAGAGGTAAGCATTGATTTGTTCGCGGTTGGCAGGGCTCATTTCAGTAGAGATATACGGCTCTACGGCAGATTTGTACGTGCCCACTTTGAACACCTGCATCTCTACGCCAATCTTTGCCAGCAAATCCTTGAAGAATATCGGAGCGGCAGCCAGACCTTTCCATTCTACTATGCCTTGCGGGTTCAGCAACACCTTGTCGGCCACGCTGGACAGATAGTAGAGTCCTTGCGAATAAGAGTCGCCATAGGCCACGATGAACTTGCCCGATTCCTTGAAATCCTTCAAGGCGTTGCGTATTTCTTCGAGAGAAGCAAATCCTGCTCCCAGCCAGTTCGTCTGTATATAGATACCTTTAATATCTTCATTCTCTTTTGCTTTCTTGATAGAAGAAAGAATGTCGTCCAGTCCGTAGGTGGCGTTGTCATCACCCAAGAGGAAATCAAACGGGTTTTCCTAGCTACGTTCCACCAAAGTTCCGTTGAAATCCAGCATCATTATAGAGTTCTTGCGAACCTGTGTCTCCGATTCCGAAGAAGATACCATGCTGAAAAACACCAGAATGCTGATGAAAAACAAGATGACGCTCGATACGATGATACCGGTGACGGCGGCAAGCGTAAATTTAAAAAAAATCTTTCATTGTCTTATTGTTTTTAATGCTAGCTCTTTCAAGCTAACAAAGATAAATAATTAGGTTGATATTTGCCTTATCAGTCGCAAGGTTTTTCATTTTGTCACACCGGCTTTGAACGATAAATTAAAAAAGTGTATTCTTAGTAATATATTTTCTACTATCTTTGTTTACATATCAATTACATAAACCAACAGAAGATGATAAGACTATACGACCTCCGCCTCTTATTCTGCCTGCTGATGCTTGGGGGAGTTTTCCTTTCCTGTACCCGCCACGCGCCCCGTTTCCGCATCGGTGTGTCTCAATGTAGCGACGACGAGTGGCGCCATCAGATGAACAACGAAATCCTGCGCGAAGCCCTTTTCTACGATGGCGTAGAGGTGGACATCCGTACCTCCAAAGACGACAACGCCCGGCAAGCCGAGGATATTCATCGTTTCATCGAGGAAGGAGTAGACTTGCTGATTGTTGCTCCCAATGAAGCCGCGCCCATCACCCCGGCTGTGGAGGAGGTATACGATAAAGGCATTCCCATCATCGTGGTAGACCGCAAAATCCTTTCGGACAAATATACCGCCTATGTCGGTGCCGATAATTATGAGATAGACAAGGCCGTCGGCAATTACGTTGCCAACGTGCTGCAGGGCAAAGGTACGGTTGTAGAAATCACCGGTCTGGCAGGCTCCACTCCGGCAATGGAGCACCATCAAGGTTTCATGAATGTCCTGTCCGGTTATCCCGACATCCGGTTATTGGCGAAGGAAGACGGCGCCTGGCTGCGTTCCCGTGCCGCCGAGAAGATGGATACCTTGCTCCACCGCTTTCCGCAGATAGATATGGTCTATGCCCAGAACGACCGGATGGCGGCAGGCGCTTATGAAGCTGCCGCCCGCAAGCATCGGGAACAGAAGATGCGCTTCGTAGGCACTGACGCCCTGCCCGGTGAAGGGTATGGAGTGGAGCAGGTACTTGCCGGCGAACTGGATGCAACATTCATCTATCCCATAGGGGGCGACCGCGTGATGCAGATTGCCATGGATATTTTGAATAAACGTAATTTCCCACGCGAAACCCTCCTGAGCACCTCCGTGGTGGATAGCGGCAATGCCCTTATCATGAAGATGCAAAACGCCCATATCTCTACCCTCGACGGGAAGATTGAAACGCTGAACGGGAAAATCAACCAATACCTGGCACGATATGCCACACAGCAAGTCGTGTTGCTGGGCAGCTTGCTGGTGTTTGGTGCTGGTTGTCGGATTACTGGTTGCCGTCTACCTCTCCCTGCGCACCAAGAACAGGCTGAACCGTGAACTGTCTCGCCAGAAGGAGCAGTTGGAGCAGCAGAAACAACAACTGATATTGCAAACCACGCAGTTGGAGCAACTGTCCCGCGAGTTGGAAGCCGCTACCCATGCCAAGCTGGTCTTCTTCACCAATGTTTCCCACGACTTCCGTACTCCACTTACGTTGATTGCCGACCCCATCGAGCAGCTTCTTGCCGACGCTTCCATCAACGCATCCTCGCACCAACTCTTGGAACTGATGAAGAAGAACGTACATATCCTCCTCCGCCTGGTTAACCAAATCCTCGACTTCCGCAAAGTGGAGAACGGGCGTATGGAGCTCCGCCTCGAACCTTTTGACTTGTCGGCCAACTTCCTGAATTGGAACGACTCTTTCCGCGTGGCGTTGTTGAAGAGCACATCGCTTTCTCCTTCGATGCCTCTCCCGATACCGACTTCCGGATGATGGCGGATGCCGAAAAGATGGAGCGCATCTACTTCAATCTCTTCTCCAATGCTGTGAAGTACACGCCCGAGAACGGAAAGATACACATCCGTCTGGAGGCCGTAGACCGCAACTTCCGCCTGACGGTGTTCAATTCGGGCAGCTATATTTCGTCTACCGAGGTAGAAGCCATCTTCGAGCGGTTCTATCAGGTAGACGGGCATCAGGCAGGCACGGGCATCGGGCTTGCACTGGTACGCGCCTTTGTCGAAATGCATGGAGGCAATATCACGGCATGCAGCGATGAGCGGGGCACGACTTTCACCGTGACTTTCCCCGGACAGAACCTTTCGCAATATCATCCCACGGTCGTCACCCTTCCCGCAGAGATGCAGGACGTTTCTTCCACGCTCGTCGATGCCGATATTCCGACGGGAGAGGAGGCGGTGGAGGTAGATTGTCCCACTATCCTTATCGTAGATGACAATGCCGACATCCGCCATTATGTGAAGTCGCTGCTCTCTAAGGAATATCGCGTGCTGGATGCCGCAGACGGTGCGGCAGGCATCCGCCTTGCCATGAAGTACGTGCCCGATGTGATTGTCTCCGATGTGATGATGCCAGGCATGGACGGAGTGGAGTGTTGCCGTCGCTTGAAGAGCGAAATGCAGACTTCCCACATCCCCGTCATCCTGCTCACGGCCTGCTCGCTCGACGAACAGCGCATTCAGGGCTACGACGGCGGGGCGGACTCTTACATATCCAAGCCTTTCAATTCGCAATTGCTTCTGTCGCGCATCCGCAACCTCATTGCGAACCGTCGCCAACTGAAACAGTTCTTTGGCGACAACCAGACTATCGAGAAAGAAGCCATTACCGACCTCGACAAAGATTTCGTCACCCGCTTCAAGGCGTTGGTCGAAGAGAAGATGAAAGCCCCCGAACTCAATGTCGAAGACCTGGGTCGTGACATGGGCATGAGTCGCGTGCAGCTTTATCACAAGCTGAAGTCGCTGACCAACTATTCTCCCAACGAACTCTTGCGCCAGATGAGGCTGAAGAAAGCAGCCTCCCTGCTTGCCGCCTCGGAACTGACCATTGCGGAGATTGCCTACGAAGTCGGTTTCTCGTCCCCTTCCTATTTCACGAAGTGCTATAAGGAGCAGTTTGGCGAAAGCCCTACGGATTTCTTGAAGCGGAGAGGATAAACCCGGATAAGACCTTTTAATCAGAACCTTGCATTTACCGATTGTTTACTCCGCGATGTAAAAGCATTTACCTCGTAGTGTAACGCCTTTTACCTCGTAGTGTAACGACCTTTACCTCGGTGTGTAAAAGCATTTACCACGAGGGGTAAACGGAGTTCCACCCAGGGGTAACGGACGTTTACCCCTGAGGTAACAGGTATTCCTCCCTGACACACCCTCTCCTTTTCTAGGCTATGCAGCGTTTAATCATCATCGCGGTCTTCCTCCGCCGTCGTACTCAGCACGATATTGCGGGCAATATAAGTCTCGTTCTTGGCGGCATCCGTGCAATATATCATCAGATGATAGTCTCCCGGTGTTGCATTGGCGGGAATTTTGATGTCATGCATGTGCACATGGTGGTTCTTCTTGCCGGCGGCATCGTCATATACTTGGTCGAAAGAGGAAGCAACGGTTCCGTCATCCGCCCGGGTGGTATGCCCGTGATGGTCGAAGTTGCTGTGTACGTTAATTCTGTACGACTTCAACTCCACGTCATCCGTCAAGTCCATTTCCAGATGCACACCGTTTTCACTGCCTATCAGCAACTCTGCACCCTCTTCCGGCTCTATCAGGCTGATTATGGGAGGAGTGACATCGCTTGTTTTATCATTATCGTCACAAGAAGCAAGAAAAGAAAGACCTGCCAACAGACAAATTGCGGGAATAAATAACTTTGTTTTCATTTTAGAATTCTTTTAAATGGTACTTTAATAAAGAGCTGGAAGTTTCGTCCCGGCTCCGGAATTTCCACTTTCCTGTAAAAACTCAGATGATTATAATATTTCGTGTTCAGTATATTGCGGGCGCTAAGGGACAGTTCCGCTTCCGTTCCGGCTATCGGCAGACGAAGGCTTCCACCCAGATGCAGCAGATTGGCTCCGGGCGTGCGGTCTTCGTTTCGCGCGATACGGTTTTGCGAGGCGATGCTCTGATACTCCACATAGAACTCATACCGTTTTTGATGCCATGTCACGACGTTACGCATGGATGCCGGCGGAGAGAAACTCAGCGCCGTATGCTCGTCGCGGTTGCACGTGTAGACATATTCACCGCTGAAACGATAGTTCAGACTACGAAGCAGGTCGATGCTTACGCTCGTTTCACCACCCAGGAATACAGCCCTTGCGCCGGTGTAGCGATAAACTTGTCCGGCATGGGGCAGCACAGACCATTCGCCCGTGGGTTGCAGGTAGATGTAGTTGTCATACCAACTGCCGAAAGGCGACAAGGTGAGATGCAAGCCCTTATAAGTCAGCTCATAAGAAGCATCTAGCTGCCATCCGTGTTCCGAAGACAAGGAAGCGTCTTCCTGCTCGTGGCGGAAAGTGCCATGATGCACTCCGTTGGATGCCAGTTCGTTGGCTCCCGGCAACCGGAAGCTGCGACCCGCATTCACCTTCAGCAGATGCATCGGAGAAGGAGTTCACACCAGCCCGATGGAACAGGAGTAATCTCCGAAGTTCCGGTCTACCGGATAACTGCGCCATTCATTCTCGGCTATCTTGTCATCCGGATAACCTTGTTCGCGAAGGTATTCTTCCAGATACGGGTCTTGATAAGGAGTAATCTTTATCTTGCCGCAGTCGTAGCGCAACCCTCCGGTGACGGAAAAACGGTTACTCGGCCGCCAGGTGGAAAGCCAGAAACCTCCGGTCGTGAACCTTGTATATTCCGGCAGCAAGAACGAATAACCTGCAATGGTATTCTTCTGTCCTTGCATGTCCCATCCCAAAGTATGCTCCCAGGATGTAGAGCGGATGATGCGCAACTTCATCGAGGCACTGAGCGTGTGCAGCATGAAAGCCAGTTCCTTGTCCGGGTCTTTCTCCGGCATCGGTTGGCTGCCGTAGTGTGTATGAAACAGGCTCCACTCTTCGCGGTGGTTGAACTGATAGCCCAAGTCGCCGGAAAGGATTAACCCGTCCCACGCATACTGCTGGTGTGTGCTTGCCTTGAGGTGGTTAACCCAACTGGAGGGCAGGTCGATGTTCCGGCTATTGCCGTCATCCTGCAAGCGGGACAGGTTGGGAATGCCGTGCGCTCCGGGAAAGAACCCCATCTTCTGATAAGCATTGCTGACGGCATAATCCGAGTGGTAGCGCCTCTTCGTGTAAGACGCAAAGAGGCTGGCATTACGCTCGAAGCCTGCCGTGTTCTTCAGTCTCCTTCCGTACACAGGTATTAGCTGCGTGAGGTAACCACCGTATCCGTCGGTACCCGGTAATCACCGAAGTGTTGTTCGGAAAAGCGTGCCCGCAGCAACTACGGGCCTTTCTTCACTCCCAGCATCAGCGAACCGCCGAACGCCTCGTTCACGGATTTATAGATGAAAGAAGCCTCTCCGAAGACCTGGTCTTCTGCCGGAGCCTGAGCAGGCAGTATTTCAATAACGCCTCCCATGGCATCGCTTCCGTAAAGCAGCGAAGCAGGGCCTTTCAGTATCTGCACGCCCTCCACATTGAAGGTGTCGATTTTCAGTCCATGGTCTGCACCCCACTGCTGACCTTCCTGTTTAATTCCATTTTCGGATACGGCGATGCGGTTAAATTCCAATCCCCTTATCATGGGTTTGGAAAAGCCCGCACCGATATCCATTGAGTGGACGCCGGGAACATTTTCTATTGCCTGCACCAGATTGCCGGTGAAGTGCTTATCCAGAAAGTCCTTTCTGAGTATGTCCGTTGTAAGTGCAGTCTTTTTGGCCTGGGCATGGCGGTAGGTTTCCGTCACGACCACTTCCGACAAAGACACACTCCTGACAGTATCAGCAGTCTGTGAATAAGCCGACAAGGTGGAACAAATTCCCAGCGTACCCAGAATATATCTGATACGCATAAGTTTCAATCATTTTGAATTTGTTGATAGAGATAAATTATACTATGGAAGATATAGTGGGTGGGGCGCGCAGGTGATAAGGATGCAGCATGGCGATGCAACCTTATCGGCATAGCAGGCAGGTTCATAGTCGATGACAGAAACATATACATGCATCTGGAACGACTCGGTCTGCGTGAAAGGTGATAATGTGAATTGGCAGATAAGACATTGCCCGCAAGGGTCGTTGTGAGAATGTCCTTTCTCCGACTTAGCCGTGGTGTTACTTTCGTGATAGTGGAAGGTCTTGACAACAAAAAGCGGCATGATTGTTATGAGCAACAGCCATGCAATGATAATTCTGCTTTTTGTCCTTCTCCTCATTCAGTCTTTGGTTAAGTCCGGAGGCGAAGATAGTAACTTTGATTGAGAATGAAACAATGATTTATGTTATTTCTTGTTTCATCAAAAGATGACCCCTGCCTTTATGGAGAGACTGTGGTGGCTCAATTCCTCTTTGAAATGAACGGTGACATTATTATCTCTGTATTCTTTGCGCCTTTTTAGTTCCTGCAAGTCATAACCGACGGATAACAGCACTTTCATCCGGTTGCAAAGGGGATATTGGAGTCCGACATACGGGTTCAGATAAAATCCGCCCTTGGCCTTTTTTGCTTGGTGCAAAAGAGTATCCGGCGCTGCATCCTGCATACGGAGCAAACTTCTTCTCGGTTGTCATCAGATACTTGATGTCTGCGAACACTGGAATCAGTGCTTTTTCGTAAATAGAGACGCCTGTCCCTATTCCGGCAGAGAAACGTTTAGTCAGATTGTAGTGCCCTGCGAATTGCACCGTAAACGGTGTCTTTGCCGGCTCGCTCATGGCTATGCCTGTTCCTATGGTGGTGGTAAACGAAATAGGCTTGTCGTTCTCTTGCCCGAAAACGGCAAGTGTGATGAATGACAGTAGGCAGAGGAGTAGGTAATATTCATAGTGATAGGGGGGGGATTTAGGGAATGATTTTGATTGTGATACTTTTTACGATGTTGAATGCAGAGGTAAGGGAAGATACGTCCGCATCGATGTTTCCGTCCGAACCGTCGGGGCTGCTATGCCCTATGAGAACTGTTTCAAATTCGCCTTTACCGGATGTCAGGTCAACAGTAGCGGCATAAACTACTGCCGGCTGTCCGCTTCCTTCTTTGCCGCCGGAATAGTTCGGCTCGTTTTCTTTCGCCGATTTGGGATAGTGCTCGTTGAAGTCTGTAGAATGATTGACTTCAACTTTCACTACGAACTGTTTAAAACCTTTTGCAGGACTGACCTTTATGGCGAAGCCCCCATGCGGAGTAGCTCCCGTAACGCCGTCTGTAAGAGGTTGTTTCTTCGTAGGAAGATAAAGCCCGTCCGGATATTGCACACCTCTTGAATAGCACCAATGTGGCAATGCTTCTTTTCTGCGGTTTCCACCGGAACTTTGCCAGGACTGTGTCGCTATCTTATGACTTGCATAGATAGTGGACAGATAATTCCCGTTTACATCTTCCAGCCAGATAGCTATCTGAGGAGGATTTTTCTTGTTGATGCCCAGAAACAGAGGAAAGTCATGCAACCATGCATCTCCTTGTTCAATGCTGATTTTAAGGTTTCCCTGCTCATATTCGATAAGCTCTTTCTGGCAGGAGCCACAGCACAAGAGTGCTAAACACATCATTAATACCATTTTCTTCATTACTTTATCATTAAATTAATTCATTTATCTTGTGTTACTAAGTGGGAACATGTAAGGAGAAAAAGAACCTGACACGCCTTATACCGGTCAGGTTTCTGCTTTTTAATCTTTGAAGAAGTCGTCGATAATCTTTTCTATGCCTTGATAGACTTGCTTCCAACCGGCATCCTTGTTCAGCGCAATTCCGTTGTACACAGGACATACTTCACCAAGCATTGCAAGGTAGGTGACGGATGCACTCAGGATGGATGCTATCGAAGCAACCTGCTCCTGCGGATAACCGGTTATTTCACAGACTTTCCTGATTATGTCCATCCCCGTTTTTTCGCGCTGTTCTCTTATTTTCAGAATGAACTCGTTGTCAGAAGATAGCTCCCAACGATACAGTCGCTTGGAGATAATGTTTTTCCTCAGGTCTTCAATTTGTCCGTAGAATATGTTCTTGATGAAAGCTGGCAATTCTTCACGGCTTGGAAACTCATTGGAGAGTGAGTTCAGCAGGAAATCATATTTCTGGATATAGGCAGCTATCAGCCCCTCTACCGAACCGAAGTATCGGTATATCAATATCTTTGATACGCCTGCACGGGAAGCTATGGCATTGAGGCCGATTTTTTCAAATCCGCTTTCCTTAATCATCGTTCCAAGGGTATTCAGCAGACGCTTTTCCGTCGCTTCCCTGTTTCTTTCAGCAGATATATTTTTCTTTTCCATATAGTTTGTTACTAACTGGGAACAAAGATATGTTACTGATCGGAAACATGCAAGCGTTTTCTCTTATTTTTTGCTACTCTTCCTAAAACAGCGAGGGTGCGATAAAAGAATTTTTACCACACCCTCGCTACAATAATATTGCAGAGCTTTTATCTCAGCATTTGCGGCAAATTATCCTTGCCCCAGAAATAGTAAACGGCCAATCCTATCCAACTGATGAGCAAGACAAGAATGGCTACAAGCAATTTCTTTCCGCCGTTGACATTCCATTGCATAATCTCAATGACAGCCTTAATGGTCAGTATGACACCGATAATCCAAATAATAAATCCAATCATAATGTTCGTCTTTTTGTACGTAAAACAAATGGGGGCTGTATCCGGTTCACGGAACAGCCCACATTTTAGAGCTTATAGTTTCAGTGACTGAAATTATTCGGCAACTTCAGCACCCCAGTTTTCTTTAGACAGACGTTTGTAGCTGTTGTAACGCCATTTAGCGTTCTCTTCGGCAGCTTTGAACAGTTCGTCAGCTTCTTGCGGATACTGCTTCATTACGGATGCGTAACGAACTTCACCCTTCAGGAAGTCTTGGAAACCACTCCAATCCGGTTCTTTGCTATCCAGCGTGAACGGGTTCTTGCCTTCAGCTTCCAAAGCCGGGTTGTAACGCCACAAGTGCCAGTAACCGCACTTCACAGCCTTTTCTTCCTCAGCCTGGCTCTTACCCATACCCAACTTCAAACCGTGGTTGATACACGGAGCGTAAGCGATGATGAGTGACGGTCCGGGATATGCTTCTGCCTCGCGGATAGCCTTCAGAGTATGAGCCTGGTCGGCACCCATAGCGATTTGAGCAACATATACATAACCGTAAGTAGTAGCCATCAGTCCGAGGTCTTTCTTACGGATACGCTTACCTGCGGCAGCAAACTTAGCGATTGCGCCCACCGGAGTAGCCTTAGATGACTGACCACCTGTGTTAGAGTAAACCTCCGTATCCAGTACGAGGATGTTAACGTCCTTACCGCTGGCAATTACATGGTCGAGACCACCGTAACCGATGTCATAAGAAGCACCGTCACCACCGATAATCCACTGGCTGCGTTTCACCAGATATTGAGTCAGGCCCTTCAGTTCCTTGCTAACCGGACAACCTGCGGCAACACCTTGTTCGATGATAGCCTCGATTTGCGGAGCAAGTTCTTTCGTCTTGTCAGCATCGTACACGTTTTCAATCCATGCCTTCAATACTTCCTTAGCTTCAGCAGGAGCATTGTCCTTAGACAGAATTTCGTTGAACAACTTCACGATACGTGCACGCATCTTTTCGTTAGCGAGTTCCATACCCAAACCGAATTCGCAGAAGTCCTCGAACAAAGAGTTAGCCCAAGCCGGACCATGACCCTGTTCGTTCTTAGTATAAGGAGTAGAAGGAGCTGAACCGGAGTAGATAGAAGAACATCCCGTAGCGTTAGCAACCATTTCGCGGTCACCGAACAACTGAGTAATCAGCTTCACATACGGAGTCTCACCACAACCAGAGCAAGCGCCTGAGAATTCGAACAACGGAGTAGCGAACTGTGAGTTCTTCACGTTGGCCTTGATGTCAACCAAGTGCTGTTTGCTCTTCACGTTTTCTGCGCAGTAAGTCCAGTTGGCAGCTTCCGGCAACTGGCTTTCCAGATGCTTCATCGTCAAAGCCTTGCCACCCTTCTTCGGGTTACCCGGACAGATGTCGGCACAGTTACCGCAACCCAGACAGTCGAGAACGTCTACCTGAATACGGAATGTCATACCGTCGAATGCCTTACCCACTGCTTTCAGTTGAGTGAAGTTTGCACCCTTCTGCTCTTCAGCATCGAGTACGAACGGACGGATAGAAGCGTGAGGACAAACGTAAGCACACTTGTTACACTGGATACAGTTTTTGGGGTTCCATTCGGGAACGAAAGCTGCCACACCACGCTTTTCATATTGAGAAGTACCTTGTTCCCAAGTACCGTCTTCGATACCCTTGAATGCAGATACCGGCAACAAGTCACCGTCTTGTGCATTGATCGGACGAACTACTTCGTTGATGAATGCCGGGTCGTTGTTTCCAGCCTTAGCATCGTCAGACAAGTTAGCCCAAGCCGGGTCAACGGTCAGTTGCTCGTATTCACCGCCGCGGTCAACGGCAGCATAGTTCTTGTTCACCACGTCTTCACCCTTCTTGCCGTAAGACTTAACGATGAACTTCTTCATCTGTTCTACCGCCAAATCTACAGGGATAACGCCTGTGATGCGGAAGAATGCGGATTGCAGGATAGTGTTGGTACGGTTACCCAAACCAATTTCCAGTGCAATCTGTGTTGCGTTGATATAGTAAACAGTGATATTGTTCTGTGCGAAATACTTCTTAACCTTGTTCGGCAAGTTCTTAGCCAGCTCGTCGCCTTCCCAGATAGTGTTCAGCAAGAATGAACCATTCTTACGCAGACCACGGGTTACGTCGTACATGTGCAGGTAAGCCTGAACGTGGCAAGCCACGAAGTTCGGAGTGTTTACCAAGTATGTAGAGCGGATAGGAGTGTCACCGAAACGCAAGTGAGAGCAAGTGAAACCACCTGACTTCTTGGAGTCGTAAGAGAAGTAAGCCTGACAGTGCTTGTCGGTGTTGTCACCGATAATCTTAACAGAGTTCTTGTTGGCACCTACCGTACCGTCGGCACCCAAACCGTAGAACTTAGCTTCGAAGATGCTTTCGCCGCCCAGTGCGATTTCTTCTTCCTGGGGCAGAGAAGTGAATGTAATGTCATCAACGATACTAATAGTGAAGTGGTTCTTCGGCATCGGCATAGCCAAATTCTTGAATACACCGATAATCTGTGCGGGAGTAGTATCCTTAGAACCCAGACCGTAACGGCCGCCTACGATAACCGGAGCATCTGCTGCACCGTAGAAGCAGTCTTTTACGTCGAGGTACAACGGTTCGCCATTAGCACCCGGCTCTTTCGTACGGTCCAGTACGGCAATCTTCTTGGCTGTCTTAGGCACAGCAGCAAGGAAATGCTTGGCAGAGAACGGACGATACAAGTGAACGGCAACCAAACCGACCTTTTCGCCATTGGCTACGAGGTAGTCGATAGCTTCGCGGGCAGCTTCCGTTACAGAACCCATTGCGATAATCACGCGTTCTGCATCTTCTGCACCGTAGTAGTCGAACAAACCGTATTTGCGGCCTGTAATCTTGGAAATCTCGTTCATATAGTCTTCTACGATAGCCGGAACGGTTTCATAGAAGTTATTGCAAGACTCGCGATGTTGGAAGAAGTGGTCGGGGTTTTCAGCCATACCACGAGCTACCGGGTTCATCGGGTTCAGTGCGCGGGCACGGAACTCGGCCAATGCTTCCTGGTCAACCAGCGGAGCGAGGTCTTCATTTTCCAGCATCTCGATCTTCTGGATTTCGTGAGAAATACGGAAACCGTCGAAGAAGTTAACGAACGGTACGCGGCTCTTGATAGTAGCCAAGTGAGCTACACCGGCCAAGTCCATCACTTCCTGTACGGAACCTTCTGCCAACATGGCAAAACCGGTCTGACGGGTAGACATTACGTCTTGATGGTCGCCGAAGATACACAGTGCGTGGCTGGCCAGCGTACGGGCCGATACGTGGAATACACAAGGCAGGAATTCACCGGCAATCTTGTACATGTTCGGAATCATCAGCAGCAAACCCTGGGAAGCAGTGTACGTAGTAGTCAGCGCACCTGCCTGCAAAGAGCCGTGAACGGCACCGGCAGCACCGGCTTCCGACTGCATTTCCTGTACCAATACTGTTTCGCCGAAGATATTCTTGCGACCTGCGGCAGCCCATTCGTCTACGTATTCAGCCATCGTAGAAGAGGGAGTGATGGGATAGATGGCAGCTACCTCGGAGAACATATACGAGATATGTGCAGCAGCCTGATTACCATCACAAGTAATGAATTTCTTCTGTTTAGTCATAACTAAATTGAATTTATTAAGTAAAAAAATTTCTTCATTAATATAAGAAGCCAAACAGCCAGAGTGGAATTTGGTTCTCCCGGCCTATTTCTGCTTTGTGCAGGGCATAGGTCACGCACGGGTTATTTTTTATCTTCATACCTTCGGGACAAATCTTGAACGGCATTACTTCGTCTACCATGAACGAGACATTCTTGTCGCCTTTGTTCACCTTGTGGTCTTTCCACATTGCGTTTACGAAGAATGTGTCCAGGATATCCTGTTCTTCCACTTTCAAGGGATAGATGGAGTACATCAGGTTGGAGTTGTGCATCATTATTCTCGATGGCTTCTTGGGGAACTCTTCCCCCTTCGGATATACCATATTGATGAGGCGCGCATCTGCCAGATATTTGATGTAATTCATCACCGTAGCACGGGATGTTTGTATGTCATTGGCTAATTGGCTTACATTGGGTGCTTTGGGCCCGTCCACGGCCAGCAAATATAACAATTTTTTTATCTTTGAAAGATATTTCAGTTCAATTTGTTTTATTAAAAGTATATCTACCTCCACCATCATGTTCATGGTCTTCAGCAAATTCTCCGAGAAATTGCGTTTTTCGAGGAAGAAAGGGTAGAAGCCGTGGTGCATATAATCCTGCAGATAGTCCAGCGGACGCACTTTGGAGAGGATGCCTTTGGCTATTTGTTCATGATTACTCAGGATTTCCTCCAGCGAATAGGCACGAAATTTCATATCCGTCTGCAGGTTCAGGTATTCGCGGAAGGAGAAGCCTCGCAGGTTATAGCTTTTCACGATGCCGCGCAGTTCCAGGTTTTCCTCTTTCAGTCGCATCACGGACGAACCGGTGAACACGATTTTCAGGTTGGGGAAACGGTCGTAGCACATGCGCAGTTCCTGGCTCCAGTCGGGGTATTTGAATACCTGGTCTATCAGTAGCACCTTTCCGCCCCGGCGTTGAAACTCGGTGGCAAATTCTATGATGCTGTGGCCGGAGAAGTAGAAGTTGTTCATGTTGATAAACAGACAAGAACGGTCTGTCCCGAATTTCTCTTTGGCATATTGCAACAGAAAAGCGGTTTTACCCACTCCGCGAGTTCCCTTGATACCAATCAAGCGGTCGTTCCAGTCAATCTCATCCATGAGGTCGCGGCGAACGGGGGCATTTGTATGCTCTACCAGATAAGCGTGTATACGGTAAAATGCTTCCATGCTTTAAATTCGGTTTATAGGCGACAAATATACACCTTTTTTGTAGATTTGCAAAGTAGAGATAGCAAAATATCTCTTTTCATAGTTAAGTTTTATATATTTGTGTCATATTCTTTTTCTCTGTAAGTTTGCAGTCTCAAATAATGTGGAATTGTCAATCTGAATGAAACTATACATCTTCAACCCCGATACCGACCTCGCACTCGCTGATAATGAGGAACATTACATGGCTCCGGCATCTGCGCGGCAGATGGCTCAGGACTTGGCGTTGCTGCCCGTTTGGTACGCCCGTCCCGGCAGTGCGGTGCTGGCGGCTTCTGCCTATAATGCCGATTTCCTGAAACGTATGCAGCGGTTTTTTCCATTGCAGGTACAGTTGGCTACGGAGCCGGAGTTGCCCGATTATGCCGATGCACAGGTCGTTCCCTGGGGATGGAACCCGGCTTTCCGCAAGCGCTTGTTGCGGGGAGGGATGGCGGAATGCGCTTTGCCTTCCCGGCAGGACTTGCAGGTTTACCGCGAGCTTTCATCGCGCAAGAGGGCATTGGAGATACTGAACACTTTCGAGGGAATGGAGGCCTGCTGCGGTGCAGGCGATTGCTTGCTGAATGTGGATGCCTGCCGGGAGCGGGTGGAGCAGTGCGGCGGTTACGTATTCAAAGCCCCCTGGTCGGGTAGCGGCAAGGGACTGCTGTGGTGCTACGACCATTTCTCTCCGGCTGCCGCCAACTGGTGCGGGCATGTGCTGAAGGAGCAAGGCTACCTGACGGGTTCTACCATATATAATAAGGTAGAGGATTTTGCGATGGAGTTTTACTCCGATGGAGCAGGCGCGGTACGCTTCGTCGGCTATTCCCTCTTCGTTACCAATGCGAAAGGCGCTTATCTCGGCAACGAACTGGTGCCTTCCGAAGCGATAGAGAAGCGACTGACGGAATACGTCCCTTTGTCCGCCCTGACCTGTATCCGCGAGCACTTGCAAGAACGCTTGTCCGTCTTCTGCGGCAATCAGTATGCCGGTTATCTGGGGGTCGATATGATGATTTGCCGATGTGAGGCAACGGCGGCGGTTGCTTCCGCACGAATTGCTGTTGCAGAAACCTATGCCGTCCACCCTTGTGTCGAAATAAACTTGCGCATGAATATGGGCGTCGTTGCCCATCTGTTTTGTCAGCATTTCCTTGCCCCCGACGTTGCCGGTCGCTTTATAATAGAATACCATCCCTCTGCTGAAAACTTGCAGGACAAGCATCGCCGCGATATGGAGGCGGCTCCGCTAGTGGTGGAGAATGGACGGTTGTTGTCCGGCTATCTGCCGCTCGTCCCGGTGATACCGCGAAGTTGCTATAGGGCATTTGTCATCGCTTAGGCGAAGTTAAGGAGTTAAGCTAATAGTTCCGCATATCATTTAAGCTTCATTACTCAAGGTATCTGTCATTTAACTCAAAACCGTACAGAAACGAATTAAATATCGGTCAATTGCTGCCCCCAATCCACCAGCTTTTGCAACTGAACCGACAAAATGACATTTTGTATTTCTATCAGCAAATGCGTGGCGTATTTCCTTGCTGTAGGCAAGGTGTTGCCGAAAAACGGAATGAAAATCGGTAATCGTCAGGCTGATAATCCGATAGCGAAATGCTTACAGCCGAAATAGATGAAGAAGAGCACCGGATATGGGCTTCGCTGCGTTCCCCACCGATGAACGAAGTGTTCCTCACCGAGGAAGTTAACGTTCCCCGGTGAGGAACTTAACTAATTTACCCGGAAAAGTTAACTTCGCAGCCGAAGGAAGTTAATAAACCGGAGGTGCAAAGCTAACTTTCCTGTATAAATCGTGTATGATTGTGATTATTTATGCAGAAATAGTGTGTTTCTATTCCTTTTTTATGCGCGAAATCTCTATTTCCTCTTTTTTGGGAAAATCGATGTGATATGATATATGGCGAAATCGTATCTTTCTGCTATGCAACCTACTGATTATTGTTCTTAGTGTCTATTTATTTATCCTTGGTTTCCTTTTCCCAGCCACTTCACCACCTCCTCCAGCGACGCATCCTTCAGCACTACCCTCTTATCCTTGTCCAGCAGATATAGGGTGGGGTGGCGCGGATGTCGTAGAGTTGTCGGCTGCGGATGTCTCCCTGCTTGTTCCACGCCACTATCCAGTCTTTGGGCATCTGCGGGGCTTTGCGCAGCCATTCGTCGCGGTCGTCGTCGGTGTAGACGGCGAGAATGCGCAGCTTGCCGCTTTGTTGCATGTCGAGGACGAAGGGGATGTTCGACAAGATATGCTCGCTTTCGCGGCAGTTGGTGCAGTCGGGGTCGTAGAAGAAGAGCAGGAGGCAGTCGGCTTTGAGTTGGCTCATGCGGGCGGACTTACCGGAGGGGGTGACGTAGGAGAAATCCGTAGCCGTCATGCCGGGGCGGTTCTTACGGGCCTGTTTCAGTCGGTGGACGGGGCGCAGCTTCTCGGTGTCCGTCAGGCGGGGCGACTGCAACATCTGTTCCAGCACGGAGATATAGTAATCTTCGTTGCGCATGGGCGAGTTGGGGTCGTAGAGATACTTGTCGTTGAGGAAGCAGAAGTGCGCATAGGCGGTGCTGTCCGTTTCCATGGTTCGCATCATGCTCTGCAGGGCGGCGTGCCTGCGGTCGGGCGAGGCATATTTCAGTGAGCCGAGGAAGTCGGCATAGAGTTGCTCCGTCTCGTCGCTGTGCACAAAGGCGGTATCCGCCCACGAATAGGCATCCCAGTAGTGCGCCACGTAATACTCCGCCCGGTCTTTGGGGTCGGTCATCATCTGCGGAATTTCCGGGCGGACGTAGTTCGCCATGTGGTCTGTGGGCTTCGCGGTGGCGGTGTCGGCGGGTGTGCCGTTGTCCTTGCTTTTATCCGCAGGCTTGCATCCTGCCGTCATTCCTATGCAGAGCAATATGGCTGCTGCTGTCTTGCATGCTGTTTTCATCATCATCATTTGTTGTTGTTAGTAATGCTTATATAGATTAAATCTGCGTTAATCTGCGTAATCTGTGTTTCAAACAGAAAAAAACCGGAAACGGAACGTCCCGCGTACTTCTCGAAGCAGAGAAGTGCGCGGGACGGAAACCTGATGAGTCTTTTAATTATAATCGTTCTATTTCTTCAATTGCCAAGCCTGTCACCTGATGAATGATGTCAGAGGAGATATTCAAGGCTTTCATCCTTTGGCATTCTCTATTTTCTCTTTCTCTATGCCTTCTTTCAGTCCTTCCTCTCTTCCTTCTTTCAGCCCTTCCTCTCTTCCTTCCTCTCTTCCTTCCGAGGCCGCCGTACTCAGCACATCATTCTGTATCATCACGGCATTGACGTGTTCATCATAAGCCAGTTGTTCGGCTCTGTCCATATTGTAATAGATCAGTTTCTGTCGTGCCTCTTCCAGTCCTGGAGCTTTGGTGTCGGGGCGTATGATACCGGTTTTGAGATATTCTATCCACTCCTCAAGGGGGGGTGACGGCCACCTTGTTGAACTCATTTACCCGGATCAGGAAGTATTCGGGGAAGATTTCAGCGGGCAACTTGAGCACGATGGCATCTTTCTCTTTGGTGGTTACTTCGAGGAAGTCGCCGGTGTGTACGCCTACAAATGTATTCTGGCCGTGGTAGAGGTAACCCTCTCCCTTTCCGATGTCGAAATAGAGGATGCTTATGGAGTACACTTTCTTCACTCCAGAATAGAGGTTGCCCAGTTCGATATGTTCGGTGATGGCTTTGGCCACCCCGAAGAGGATGCGTTCCAGATAGTATATTTCGCGGGTGTTCTGCACCTCCACGATGATGATTTCGTCCTTGCTGTTGCGGGCCTTGATGTCCACGCGGTTGAACTTGTCGTTTTCCCGTTGCTGGTTCCCTCGCTTTCCAGTATCTCTATGATGCGGATGGGTTCGCCCAGGAGCACGGTGAGGAAGCCTTCGAACACGCCGAAGTTGGCTTTATTGCGTAGCAGTCGTTTCACTGCCCAGTCAAATCGTATATATCTGTCTTTCTGTATCATAATTCATATTTTTATCCTGACAAAGGTAATCATTAATTTCCGTTTCCAGCATGTCAAAGAGCGATAATTTGGTTTCGTTCACTTTATATTCTGGGCAGCACGTGCTCCATTTTCACCTCCCACGTGTTGGGCAGCACGTGTATCGCTGCTTTCTCTGTGCACAGCCTGAGGGCGGGGTGGTAGATGTCGGGTGTGAGGCAGGGCAGCACCACTATCACCTGTTGGGCGTCGCACTTGTAGATGGAGGTGACGTCGATGATGCAATCGGGGTTGCCGGAGGAGACGAGGCAGAGGTGCATCCGGTTGAGGTCGAACTCGTTCAGGTGCTGGCCGCTGACGATGATGGGGGCTTGCGAGGTGATGGTTCCGTCGCGCCGGCGGCTCACGGGGTCGTAGATGCCGGTGATGACGGGCAGTTCGGGGGCGGTGTGCGCGGATATGTCTCGTTGTTTCATCATATTGTTATCTTTTTATGGGTTGTACATTGAGTAAAGAAAGGAAGCCCCCCGACCGGATGCTACTCCGGAGAAATGGCATTCTGATAAAGAGCCGGCGACAGACGCTTCTGTTCGTAATTTCTATAGGGGGGAACCTCCTTGCTGTTCTTAATACTGTTTTGAATTAAATGGTTTCACCACAGAGGACACAGAGTCTCACAGAGTTCTTTCTTTTTAAACCACAGATTACGCAGATTAACACAGATTTAATCTATAAAACTCTGTGGGACTCTGTGTCCTCTGTGGTGAAATCATTGTATTCATATCTATTCCGTTTTTAGTTAAATGGGAATTTATCAGTTCTATCTCAATTCCCCTCCTCCTGGGAGGAGGAGAATTGAGATACTTCGAGTTGTTCATTTTTAATTCGTAATCCGCTCGAAAGGGGCAACACTCCGTCATCGTCAGGGAGTGGCCTCCGTTTTGGGGCGGACACAGCGGATGGGGTAGCGGAATTTCATTAGCTGACTATATTCGTAAATACCATCGGTAGCCAAATAAGAGCTGATTTCTGTGTAGCCATTGAGTGGTTCCGTGTAGCCGACCCATTCGTAAAAAAGATTATCAGTCTTCCCCCAGCATAAATATACGAATGAGTGGCTATTAAAGCCTATTATACTCGCACTCCCGTCTATGTCCGCATAATATCCAATCTCTGGTATGAAGAGCTTGTTCGGCACTGTGCCTTGATAGCCGCCGCAGCTTAAACCGTAATACTGGGTACTGTTATCCCAACATACCCGCTGCGGGTTTAACTTCACAATCAGTTCTGCCTCTTCCTTTGTAGGAATACGCCATTTACCGTCTCCCACTTGAGCACATGGGTCTTTCTCTTTATTATATAATACCTTATTGCTGCTATTATCCTTAACCATTCCTAATGTCTCTTCATAGAAATACTCGGATAGGTCTATAGAGGTGGAAGAACTGATTGAAAGTATACTATTGTTTTGTATTTCGTCAAGTTGCTCTGCCGTGAGCAGCGTCGCGCCCTGCTCTTCTGCAAAGCTGTAGGTATAGCCTCCTTTGCCGTCGGGCACTGCCCGCAGGTTTCCCGGTGCGAAGTAGACCTCTATATCCTTGACCCCTACATCCACCGGCCCGTCCGAACCCATTCCTGTGCGGGTAATCTGGATAGGTATCTTATATTGCGTTCCGGCTTTCAGTGCAACTTCGGCGGTGGTGCTTGAGGCATCAAACTCCGAGCATGATACCTGAAAGAGGCCCGGCTCCGTGTCCGCCTTGAAGGATACACAGAGCTTTCCGTCTTTGGGCAGGGTTTGCGAGGGCAGCAGCAGGTCGATGGTGCACGGTGAGTAATCATCGGGCAGGGTTACCGAGGCAGGGTCGGTCAGTGTCAGTTCGTCCACTTTTCCGCTGGCGCTGGTGGCCCCGGTTTGTATGTTGACGGTTCCCGTGCTTGCAAACTCGAACTTCGTGCCGTCTGTTTGCTCTATCCATAGTTTCAGCTCGCTGATGGCGGTGCACGCATAGCCTTGCCGGGTGATGGAGAGGGTGATGCGTGCATAGGGGCTTTGCAGCCGGAAGCTGGCACTGGGGGAGGTGAGGTTGGCGTCCGTTTCGCTCTTCGTGGCGTAGCAGAAGTCGTCGGTCTGTGTAAAGTTTGTGTAGAACTTCGCTTCCAGTGCCACGGTTGCCGCCTTTGTGGTGGCGTCCACCGTCAGCTTATGAATGCCGCCGGCCGGATAGAAGGCGAAGAGTAAAGCGTTCTGTGCGCCCGGCTTCAGGGCCTCGGCGGCGCCGGGGCTGGCGGTGCTTCCCCCCCCCGCCGGGAACGAAGGCCCACTGGCTGCCTGTGCAGGCGTATATCATTCCTGTCTCATAGCTGCCGGTGGCTGTGTAGTCGCCTTCTCCTCTGACGCCCACCCACAGCTTGCCGCTGCTGATGATTTCCGTGGCATCGGTGCGCGTGACGGCATCCGTCCGCCCCCTCGCCACGCTGCCGATGGCTAGCGGGGTGGGGTGGCGGCTATCTCTTCTCTTTCGTCCTGCTGCGTGCAGCTTGCCAGCAGCAGTGTGGCGGCAACGGCCGCCCATGCTATATTGTATCGTTTCATATTGCTGATGCTTTGGGTTATTTTCCGGGTTCTGTATTGCTGACGCAGCGGATGGGCATACCAATCTCTGAGTCACTATCAATGTTTGTATAATTTATACTTATAGTACGGAGATATGGGCCATAACTATCGCCTTTTGTTTCTTCACCATTGTCGTAATAATCAGGATCAGCCTTTGTATTATGGAATTCTTTGAAGCTATTATTATTAACAACCCAGTACTTAGTAGTCTGTATCCTGAAGAAAAGTCTCTTTTCATCTGTAATTGTCGCAACTCTTAAACTACCACTTTGAGCGAGGCAAATATAATTATCACACTGCGCCAGTATTTCTTCCTCCGTCATATCTTCAGGAACATAAACTGCTCCCTGAAGAGCCTCAGTAGCGGCAGTTTCATCTTTATGTTTTATGGGTACTCTTTTCCATATCATTCCTGCAGTTGTCCTTATCGTTGACTTTAGGGTTGAAACTGGCTCTGGCGATGTTGCGGCAAAATAGTTCGTCACATCCTCCTCTTTCATCATACGCCAACAGTCTGCCACCTTTGTACAAGGATCTTTCTTTGCATCATACGTGCCTTCGGTCATTCCCATGTTCCCTTTAATATAAAAATAGTTGTCGTAGTATTGGGTAGGGTCTGTCTTATAGGCGCCATAGGAAAAAGCCGTAAGCTTTTCTATCGCAAAAGTTCCATACGCCTGGCTGTCTGCAAAGCGATAGTCATAGTTGGTTATTGTCCCGTCCGCATCCTTGCGTGGAGTGGCAATCAGGTCGGCGGGCGCCACATACAGCGTTCCGCCAGTAGTCGGACTTTGTATCTCGAAGTATTTCCTCCGGGTCGACACCAGTTCTCCCCCGGGGATGGCTACCTCCGTCCACGGCTGCTTCTGCACTCCGGTCACTTGGGCGGAGCTTTGTGCCACGTTTATGTTTACGGTGTATACATAGTTGCCTTTCAGAGATTGCAAAGATGAGTATGGTATGCTAGTGGCAAACACCGTTCCGTCCAACGTGAAGGTGATTCTGATGGCTGTATGGGTACTGTTGGTGAAGGGCACCAGCAGCATACTGCTGGAGGCTATGCCCGTGGTGGCGTCGAGCGTCAGTCCGGCCCCTTTGTTGGGGGAGTAAGACAGTTTGTTGGTGTTGTCTGCGGCGGCAACGGGCCTTGTACTAGAAGCTGAAGATACTGCCAGAGTTCCCGAAGTGATGAGGTTGGCATTTTCTACGGATATGTTGGTAATCCTCTTGCCTGCATACTGTGAGGCGGTGAAGTCGAGCTTCAGCATGAACATGGCGTGGCTCAGTTCGACCGTGATATTATGCGGAGAGTCACCCGTGGGAAAAGGTATGCCGACGAGCAGGTCGTTGGGGTCTCCGTCGCCGGTGTATTCGCCGGAGTGGAGGGGCAGCTTGAGTGAGGGGTCTCCGGTGCCGAGACTGGAGTCGTAGGGGTAGTAGACGCAGAATTGGGCAGATTTCACCTCGGGCTCCAATAGGATGGGTTTGCCTGCTGCTTTCCAGGTGGTGACGCCCGCAGTGGTGGTAGCTGCATATTCCACGTTGTTCTGGGCAGAGTAGGTACCACTGCTTACCGATACCAGATACACGCCTATGGAGCCTTTGGTGATAGGGGTGCCCGAGTCACGGGTGGCGGGGTTATTTCTATGTCGCCTGTGCCTGCTGCCACCTGCACGGAGGTGATGCGCAGGGGGTGGCGAGGCCTTGGTTGCCGTCGGTGGCGGACGGCAGGTCGTGGTTGGTGCAGGCTGCCAGCAGCGGCGGCAGGATGCAGGCTACGACGAGGGCCGGAATGGTTATGTGCTTTGTTTTCATTCTTTTATTGTTTTGAGTTAAATGATTTCACCACAGAGGACACAGAGTCTCACAGAGTTCTTTCTTTTTAAACCACAGATTACGCAGATTAACACAGATTTAATCTATAAAACTCTGTGGGACTCTGTGTCCTCTGTGGTGAAATCATTGTATTCCTTTCTAAATCATTTTTCGCTTGAACAGCCGATGTGGCGGCTACTTCTTTACGCAACGGATAAATCTCTGGGTGGTGTTGGCACTAGCATCAACCTTTGTGGGGGCGACATTCTTTTTAACTTCTAGCGCCATGCTGTAACCTCCTCGTATCATATATGTCCCGTAAGGGAAATAGAGGTCTGCTTCGCCCTCATCCTTTTTATCCGTCCATTGAAAGGATGCACCGTGGTCTCCATACGTTATGGTCATCTGTGAAGAATAAGTCCAGAAATCGGAAAGGAGATTGACTGTAGCCCACGTTCCATGCGGTGCCAGCTTCGAGCAAGGGTCTGTTTCATAGGCATACGTCGGTGTTGTTTTTGCCGTCTCACCGGGCAGGGTGTCCCAGAAGAACGTGAAGCCGACTTGGCTTTCGGAGTTTCCCTCGTCGGTGCGGGAGCCTAGGCTGTACGTGCCGGAGGCGGCGTCATACACCAGGTTACCGGGGCGAATTGGATTGTGCCATTATTGTCTGTTGTGAACTCTATGTAGTCTTTCACTGTCGCTTCGGGCACGTCACTCACCGTCACGTCCCTCCACGGCAGGACGTTGACGCCTGTCAGCTCGACAGGCGTTGACGAGGAGTTCAGATTGAAGTAGAGGTCGTAGGACTTATTGGCTTCCGGGCGTTGGTTGGTGCCGAATGAGCTGAGTGGGATATTGACAGATTTGTCTTTACCGTTTATTGTAAATGTACATATTATGTGATCATCCCCTGTTAAAGGAGTGAGATCGAGGGGCAACGGTGTAAGTAAGCCACTGGTCGATACTTTGCTGTCCATTTCTTCGGGGATAATCATAGGATCGGACTCTGTATTGGGGAACCATGAAATGCCGCTTTCCTCCGCCGCCGGAAAACTGTGGAAGGCTTGTGCGCTGCCATGACAGACACAATATCCGGTAGATGCTGTCATGTAAAGCTTACCACCAAAAGTATAATATACATTGGACGATATTGTTATCTTGCTGAACTTAAGTTCTTCGTATGTTTTATTCGTCAGATGGAAGTTCAGCAATGCCATTTCGTGCTTCAATTCAATGGCTAAGGACGGGTTTGTGGCGTTCATCGTGGAGACGGAGTTATAGCAGACGTCTTTGGAGTCGTGCTTGGTGGGTGTCCCGTCGTAGCGTCCTGCGCGTAGGGGCACATAACCTTCTAGGGCCGTTCCTTGTTCGTTGGTAACATATTCTTCATAAGGATAGCATACGGTTATTAGGGCGTCCGATGCCGGCAGATAAATGGTCTGGGTGGGGTCTTCCGTACCGTCTTCCTTGCTGGGATACCAGCCTCGGGAGGAGTCGTAGCAGTATCGTGAAGATTTCATCGTAGTATAAGTATAGTTTCCGTCAAATTTTGCGTAAGTGACACGAATATCCCCCTCCGTAATCGGTTTAGACGTATTGGCTCGTGTACCTCCGATACTCATGCCTTCTTCCCCGGTGGCCAGGCTTACGGATGCGATGTGCAGGGGGGGGACGCGTGCGTCGTCTTCCCCCGGCACGTCGCCGCCTTGCGGCAGTTTGCCTTGGGTGCAGGCTGCGCACAGGGGCAGCAACAGCAGCAGGGACAACAATAGCAGTGGCGGCAACAGCCGGATGGCTGCCGTTGCCCGACAAACTAAAGGTATCGTTCTCAATCGTTTCATAATATCAATCAATTTATAAATAGTTACACTTATACTTCTCTCGTCTTCACCCCGCTCTTCTGAGACGTGCCGGAAACGAAACGTCCCGCCTGCTCCTCGGGGGAGGAACGGGCGGGACGAAAACTATGATTTTTTTTGGGGGGGGTAATTTCACCACAGAGGACACAGAGTCTCACAGAGTTCTTTCTTTTTAAACCACAGATTACGCAGATTAACACAGATTTAATCTATAAACTCTGTGAGACTCTGTGTCCTCTGTGGTGAAATCATTGTATTCATTGTCTAAATCGGCGGCGAATCGGCTATGTCGCCCAGGTCGAAGTAGAGCAGGCGGGTGGGGTCGTCTTGGTCGTTGTCTGTAAGCGGTGTAAAGCCGTTTTTCAGGTAGAACGGGACGGCGTTGGCGTAGGCGTCTACCGTGACGAAGCGACATCCGGTCTTGTTGTCTTCTATAAAGTAGCTTTTTACGAAGTCTAAAAGGAAAGAGCCGATTGCTTTTCCTTTCACCGATTTATCCACACCGAAGCGGCATAGCTTTGCGGCGGGATAACTTTTTAAACGTTTTTCGTTCTGCTACGTAACTCACCGCTAACATGGCTTGTCGGTAATAAGGGGATTCATTTAAAATAAAATCGTTCAAATCTGCGTCTTCGCAATCGAACGATTTTACTTGGTCTTCTTTTTCTAATTTACGGATGTTATAGGTAGCCGCCAGATTTTTAAAATTCACTTGTTCCATTGGCTATTTCTTTAACATACTTAGTGCAATCTTATAATACTCCAGTCTCTTTTTCCGTTCCTCGGGGCTTTCCTTGCGTGGATGCTTCATGCGTTCTTCAAATCTGCGGGCATCTTCTCCGAAGAGTATCGGGGTTTCTTTTATTGGCATTGCCATATGTTTTTTCTCCTTTCTTTTCTAATCTAAGTTGTTTACTGATTGCTGTTTGTGCAGCAAAGGTAATCATAATTTTCGTTTCCAGCATGTCAAAGAGCGATGTTTTACGTTTTTGTAATCTCTGTCCCGATAGACGTCGGGGCGTTTTCTGTTGCCGGTAAGGTGCGGTTGCTGTACCTTACCGTGTGCGGTTTTGAATTAATAGGCTGAAAGCCTTTCATCTTACAGCCCAGGGCAACGCCCTGGGTATATATGTCATGCATCTATCTTTGCGCCCTGTAAGGGCAAAAGCCCAAATCTATCTTATGCCCTTTCAGGGCGTAGTTTGCAGGGTGTTCTTTAACCCAGGGCGTTGCCCTGGGCTGTAAGCTGAAAGCCTTTCAGGCTTAGGCTGTGATAAATTATAAGTTATAATTCATTTCGTATCCGTTCAGAGTAGAAGGTGCTTCTGCCGACCGATAGAAGGTGCTTCTGCCGACCGATAGAAGGTGCTTCTACCGACCGATAGAAGATGCTTCTGCCGACCGGTAGAAGGTGCCGCTTCTATCCTAGCGGGTTTTCTTCCTGGTCATCGTCTCCGCCTTCGGTGCTTCCGCTGCCGCTTCCGCCTTCGGGTGCTTTGCCGATATAAATCGTTTTCACTATGTGGCGTGGGGTATTCAACTGTTGCTTACCGCCGCTGTATTGCGTGGTGATTTGCAGTTCGTACGTTCCGTCGGCCAGCCCTGCGGGGATGATGAAGGTGACTTTCGATGTGGTATTCGATACGTAGAGGTCTTCGGTCACCGGGGTCACCTGTCCCTTCTCGTTGGTGAGGGTGATACCCACCGAGGGGTCTGTGCCTGCCACTTTGAGCTTGCCTCCCGTCAGGGTGAAGGCTCGTCCGGCGGTGGCGCTGGCGTCTTGGGCGCGGGTGGAGGCGTCCTGCACTCCTGCCACGTACATGGCGGAGCCTTTCTCGCCGATGATGTTCACGCTGGTCTGCTTGATGGCTTCGCGCAGGTCGGCGCCCACGTTGAAGTTCACCACGATGGTGTTCTTCTGGGGGTTCCACTGCGAGTTTTCGATGACGCCGCGGAAGCTGACGGAGGCGTGATAGAGGCCGGTGTTCACGTTGTAGCCACTCATCAGCAGGCGCTTGACGACGCGCTTCTGAAGGTCGAACACGTGCTGGATGGTTTCCTCGCGCAGGCCGGAGTCTTCGGCTTTCATCTCGGCGATGATGCGCGCCTCATTGGCGCTGCCTATGGAGACGGGCACCAGGATGACGTCCTCGGTGTTATCTTTCGTCACGGTGTTGTCTACTAACTGACCGTTGATTTGATACTTGATAGGTTCCATAATTGTAAATCTTTGCTTTTAAATGAATAATATGTTGATAAATATGTCGGCTTGCCTTGTTCGCTCCGGTCTTGAGGATTACAAATCCAATGAGATAGGGAGAGGAACGGTATACTTACGATGTTTTAACCCTTTTGAAACAGCGGATAGAATACCCTGAATTTTTGTCCGTACAGTCCTGAAATGTTTTCGTTGAGTTTTTATAGTCTATACAAAGAACTCTGGGTGTGGTGGATGCACACCAATAATATCCTTTGCCATTTTCATCCCAACTCGCATCTAGCAACTCGTGCTTATCATTAGGACTGCGGTATCCGGTAGTAGCAGGTATAATGGCAGGGTTGCTACCATATGGACTAGCTTGAAGAACATAAGCAGTCGCTCCACCTATCAAATTTGTGCTTTTAAAGCTGTAGCTGCTATTTAGTAGATACCCCCATTCCGTTTCTGTAGGCGTATGCCATTCCGTTCACATTTTAGAACAGGGATCATAGGTGCTGTCATAAGTGTCACCTTCTCTTGCTTCATAATTCGGTGTAGGGGAGTTCCAACAGAAATATTCGCTGTTGCGGTTCAGGGTGTAATATCCTTGCTCGCGAGCAAATTGGTATTTGTAGCTACCGTCGGTACATGGGGTTGCTATGAGATTGCCGGGAGCTATATAGGTTGTATAATATGCCTGATAATTATCGCCGAACTCACCATTAACCATTATCGCATTAGAGGCAGCCGCGTCCAGCTCCTCTTCAACATATTTCGTGTCGAGCTTAATCGTGTACACATAGCCTCGCTTGATGTAGTATTTTCCATCCTTGGGGTTGAACGTAAACTTCTCTTTGGGGATGGTGTAGGTGTATCTCTTGGGCGTAGGGGCGCTGCTCGACGTTGCATTGGTCGAGACGCCGTTCAACTGTACGTAGAGCCAGTCGTTGATGACGGTTTGGGGGACGAGGATACTATAAGAACCGTTGTCGTTATTCTGGAGTTTGAGGTCGCCGTTCTCATAATATTTTTTCTTATCCTCCTCTGTCTGGAATAGCGAGTCGGTCTTCAGGTCGAGGTGGGCGTAGGGATAGAGGTTGCCGGAGCCGGTGTTGATGGACAGGTTTTGAAACGTGAGTTCCACGCTGCTTGTCGAGGAGCTTTCCAATATGATATTCAGCATGGCATAGGCATACTCCATCGTCAGGTTGGCAAAGGGGTAGAAAGGGGTCGTTTCGTTGTCCTTGCCCGTGAGGATGCATAGATTGTCGAATTCACTGTTATCGTTGCTATATTCTTTTATCGGCAGGGCGATGATGTCGCCGTTCTGGCTAACATTAGCAGAATTGTTGGGCTGGAAGATTGTCGAGGTGGGGATGTAGCCGAAGAACGATACGGGGGCGGTGCCTATGGGAACTTGTATGTTTTCAATGCTTTCCCATGTGTTGTTGTTGGAATTATATATACTCGCGCTCACCGTCTTCTTGCTCTCTTTCTCGTAGGCGCCCAGAACAACCGATGTGCCGGAGGAGGGTACGGGGGGTAAGCCCGGCACCGGCACGCGTGTCGCTCACCCTTGCGCCGGGCAGGCTGATGCTGTTGATGGTGTATGCGCCCTCGCTGCCGTACGCGGCCATCGGCTCTTCCACCTGGCAGGCGGAGAGCAGCAGCAGGCCGAGGGCGAGTGCCTGCTGCAACAGGAGTGTATGCTGTATATTTTTCTTCATATTCATAATGCTTGTTTTTGGGGTTAAGGGGTTAGTAGCGGACGCAACGGATGGGGTAGCCGTACTTTATGTGGTAAGTAATAATCTCGCCTCCCTGTACCTGTGTGGTAAACGATATTACATAGACGTTGTTTTCACTTTCTTTCTCGTTTGTGAGGTACATGCATGTACGGCTTTTAGTATCAGCTGTGCCACTGCTGGGGTCTCGTACTCCGGCACAAGTCAAAGACAGGTAATTGCTGCTACCATCATCTGGCAATCGAAATTCTCCGTAACCGCCAGTAAGAGTGCAATCCCCTATAGGAACGTTATGATCTGTGATATACTGCAGTAGAATGCCTGCCATTTCGCGTGTAGGCGTAAACCACCTTATGTCAATCTGTCGGCAAGGATCGTTGGCCGTGTCGTATGGGGTGTTGTCGTAAATTCCATCCTTTGTATCGGGAGTGAGCGCCCCCCAGTTGAAGTACTCTGATTGCGTTATTGTCTTTCCGCCATCCCATACGAGAACACTTGATCCGACGCTGGAGTTAACCGGTATCTGCCCTTCCGCAAACGAGTACTTGTAGGTTGTCTCGCCCTTCTCGTTCTTCACGAGGGTAGCCACCAGGTTTCCGGGTGCGAAGTAGAAGCCCAGTCCCGGCAGGGTGATGCCGTCCAGTGGGTAGCCGGGCAGGAAATTGCCGCTGTTGCCGTCGGTCACGTTCACCGGCTGCCGTCCGTCGTACTGGAAAATGTCGGTCACCGTGACCAGGCGGCCATGCAACTTGACGTTTGCCGAATAGCTCTTTCCTTTCTGCAATCCGTTGGCGATGCGCAGCGTGCCTTGAAAGGTTTCGGTGGCGTTGGTGCCCACGGTGAGGGTTAGTGTGGTAATCCCGTCGTTGGGGGCGAGCAAGGCTCTCAGATGGACGGCTTCATTTTGTTTAAGCTCTATTCCGCCATCGGGGGCGTCGTAGCGCACGGTGCCGGTGGTGGCGTTTGCTGTGCTGTAGGTGCCGGTGGTGGCATCGGTCAGGCTGAAGGTGGTGCTCGTAGTCAGTGCGGGCTTGCCTTCTGCGCTTTTTAGGCTGATGTAGGTGAGCTTATTCGTAGTGTGGTTCGTCAGTTCACAAGAGATTGTCAGGTCGATGGCCGTGAGGGCGTAGTCCATCGAAAGGGTGGAAGTCTGTTGCATCACGGTGTTCGTCATCGGGCCATAGCAGATGTCGGCCTGCTTCAGCGTGGTGGGCATGGTGGTTGCTCCCTGCGCCACGTCGTAGCGGTCGATGCAGGGGGTGAGGGGGGGATGGCTGCGGGGTCGTAGAAGCCTTCCGCGTAGGGATGGTAGGCGTAGAGGGTTGCTGCAGTCTTATCCAGCTTGATGTTGTCGGCGGAGGTGACGGGGAGCCGTGCTCCGTCGGTCAGCCGGTAGTGCATGTTGTTGAGCGCGGAGTGACTGCCCTCGGCCAGGCGGAAGATGCCTATCTCGCTGTTCGCATCGGTTATGGACTGATAGGCGACGCTGCCATCGGTGCGCGTGGCGCTCTTGACCTGCACGACGCCCAGTTGCAGGCTGCTTTCCTGCCCCAAGACGTTGTCCGGGTCGCTCTGCTGACATGCTGCGCATAGCAGGCAGGCGGCTAGCAGGGTGGCATGTTTTGGGTTGCTTTCATATGTTTCTTTCGTTTATTTCTGTTGCATGCATCGGATGTAGTGTTTGGCGGTTTGGGGGGGGGATGTCTCTTTGGCAACCTTTTCATTACCGTTTTTCATCCACAATTCAAGGGAAGTGTAGTACTGGCCCGAGTAGGAGGTGGGAGCACTGCTGCACCAGTATTTCACATTCGGGAAGTATACCCTTTTGCTGTTGTCTGCCTGGTTGGCGATTATCCAGACTCCTTTCAATACTCCGTCCACCTTGTCCGGTTTTATAAGAGATTTGTTGTCATAGGCATCGTTCAAAAAAGTTATCCATTGTTGCGCGCTGGGTATCGTCCACTTGCTATCGGTGGCGGATGCACCGCTAGAATATAATTTTTGGCAGGGGGTGTTTTTCGTCCATCCTCCGCTGACCATGCTAGCTGCCTCGGGAGATTGAGTGCCAAAGAGGACTGCCGTTCCGGGATCGGTGCTGGTCGTCGTACCCCAGTAGTAAGCTGACTTATCCGCATTCGTGCCGTAATATTGCAGATTTGCGGGTGCCAAGTATGTGAGTGTGCCGTCTGTCAGTTGAAATCCGTAGTTTTCTCCGAACATGCCTTCGCCCCAAGGATTTCCAGCATCTGCGTTTTCACCGACTGTAATAGTTTCCGCTGTCCGTTCGGTCACCGTCACTCCGTCGGATGCAAGTTTCAGGCTTGCGCCCACCAGGGTGAAGTTCAGGGTGTACTCTTTTCCGGCTTCAAGCTTGCGCGAGGTGCCGTCGGCGTCGAGGGGGAGTAGTCGCGGGGGATGGTGACCGTTTGGGATTGCACTGCTGTAGTCTTGCTTCCTTTCTTGTAGTAGATGGTGACTGTGGGGTCTTTCGTCGCATTAACCGTTTGCGGTGCTACCAATACGGGGACGGAGCCGGCGGCACCGGCGGCTATCTCTGTATCATTCGCACTCTTTATAGAAGAACCGTTGGTTGTCTTCTGCAGATTTATAACACCGGTAGAGATGTCGATAGTGACACCCACCACACCATCATTAAATATAGCTATCTTCGAAATAAAATACGCATCCTCTGTGCTGTTCGTAATGGCACAGCTCACCATAGCCATGGCATGCACCAGTTTGAGCTTAAGGGCGGCGCTGCTGCTGTTTACCGACTGGGGCAGGGAGTAGCATATATCTATTCCTTCATAACCTGCAGGGTTGGACATCATTGTGCCAAGAGAAATCTTCGTGAGGTCCGGAACTGACGGATAGGGGGGTGAGGCTCCAGGGATGCGGATAAAAGGCGCATATTGGAGCCGGGGCTGTGGTGAGTGTAATCAATTTATTATTCATTCCGGTATTTTGAGGAGATACCCACCTTCCATTAAGTCGGCCGAAATATGAGAACACCGGCCCGTCCTCATAGCCGTTAGTGGCATCCTTCAGGCGGAATATACCGACTGCTGCAGATGCATCTGTTATCTCCTTATACGTCTTCTCGTCCGTCGCCCTCGTCTGTGCCCCGGTTGCGTATTCGTTTCCCGTCTCTGCTGCTGTGGGTGTTCCGCCCAGCACGCCCATGGACTGGATGGTGAGGGGCACCGGGGTGTCGTTGTCCATCGCGTAGGGTGCATCGTTCTGCGTGCAGGCGGCAAGCAGAAGGAGCAGGGAGGCGAGGTATGGGGTTGTATATTTCATTCTTCTTTTTGTTACTAATATTACTAAATCGTTTATTACTAAATCGTTTTGAGTTGAATAGGCTGAAAGCCTTTCATCTTATAGCCCAGGGCAACGCCCTGGGTATATATGTCATATCTCTATCTTTGCGCCCTGTAAGGGCAAAAGCCCGTACCTATCTTATGCCCTTTCAGGGCGTAATTTGTGGGGCGTTCTTTAATCCAGGGCGTTGCCCTGGGCTGTAAGATAAAAGCCTTTCAGGCTTAGGCGTTCTTTCTTTTTAAACCACAGATTACGCAGATTAACACAGATTTAATCTATAAAACTCTGTGGGACTCTGTGTCCTCTGTGGTGAAATCATTGTATTCATTTCCATTCCTTATATTGTTACCTCAAACGAGTTGTCCGGCATCGTCACCTTCTCCCAGTCGGCCACCGACACCGCAGTGACTTCCAGCGCGCTGGGCTTCAGCTTCAGGCTGATGGTGTACCACTTGCCGCGGGCGAAGGTGGCGTTGTCTTTGCTGAGCTCGGCGAGATTCATGGGAGTTATATTCTTGTACATCTTCCTCCCGTTGATGGTGAACGTCAGCAGGATATTGTCCGTCATGACTTGGGTGATAGGGATTATCAGCAGGTCGATGGTCACTGTGGTGTTGGTGGTACTTATGGTCTGCTTGGACGGCAGTGTGAGGTCGAAGCCGGTTGCTCCATCGGCGGCGGCGTTCGTATATCCGGCCGTTCCGAACAGATCATAGTGGGCTTCTCCCAACACTTTTCCGTCGTCAGCCGAAGTGTTATTCTTCATTGCCACCCCGGTGATTTCGGCGTCGGACACATAGGTGGCATCCTTGCTCAGTTTCAGGGTAAGGCGGCTGTAGACTTGTTGGAGCGTCATCTCTTCGATTTTGGTATTCCTGTTTACCGCAGCCCCGTACTTGGCGCACCAGAGGTCTTGGGTGAGGTAGCTATTGGTGGTAGCATTGCGGACGCCTGCTTTGAGCAGCAGTGTGCCGTCCGACTGGCCTGCATAATTTCCGTTATAAGGGTAATATACCGCTATGTCGGCATTCTCCTCGGTGAGCTTTACATTGGAAGCTATCCACGGGGTTGAGGCGTCGGTTCCCTTGGTGGCTTGGCTGTTGTTGATGGTGGAATAGGAAGTGCCGGCCTGACCTTTCAGGAAGACACCGGCGGAGGCTTTCGTTCCTCCCTCTGCTGATGTTGCGCGTGTGCCCGCTGCTGCCCGGCTGTGGGCGGGTTCGCAGTCGGTGCTGCTTGCGCCGTCCGCTGTCCGGCTGCTTGCACCGTCTGCCGCCCGGCCTAGCGGGGCTATTTCTGCTTGTTCTTCCAGCAGCAGGCTGCCCAGGCGCAAGGCTACGCTATCGCCCGGTTGGTCGTTGCCCGGGGTTGCATCGTCCGTGCAGGCGGTTGGCAGCGCCAACAGTGCAAGGGCGATGAAGGATAGTGGTAATAAGTTACGTTTCATAATGCTATCTTGTTTTTTACGTTTTATATATCTGATCATTTATTCTGTTCGTTCCGTTCCGTTCGGGGGCAGGGCAGCTTAGGTTGTCTTGCCCGGTGTGTCCGAAAAGTCGCCGCCATTCACCTCGGCGTCTCCGCCGTCGGTCCAGTCCGGAGTCTCAAGCCCGGGCAGGGAGGGGACTTCGTCAAACGAGCCGTTTCCGGCATCTATCGTCATGCTTGTTCCCCAGTCTTCCAGCTGCAAGTCCCCTATCTGCAACTTCTTGACCGAAGAGTTGAGGTTGACGTTCAGGGTGTATGCGTAGCCAAGCTTTATCCAGTAGAAGGAGGAACTCTTAGGGTCTTGGAACGCACTGGCGGATATTTCGCCCGTGTAGTCGGTGTCCGTGCCGCCTATCTGCAGTATCAGCACTATCTGCAGCTTTTCGTCCGCTATCGAGCCGCCCGAAGCTGCCTCGAAGCTGAAGGAAACCAGCAGGCAGGTGCTGGGGTAGGCCTTGTCGGAGGGGATTTCGGGCAAGGGGGTACTACTGGAAGAGTTATAGGTATAATACGCCTGTTCCTTTTCGTCGGCAGGGGTATCGGGGGAGGGGGCGTTGTATATAGGATAAACTGCAGAGCCGGTACCGTCACTGACTGCACTTATATCGAGCGTCGCACTTTGCCGCATATTCTTGTACTTGAAGGTCACCTTCTTCAGTTCCACCTTGTCTTTGTATTGTGCGCTCTTCTTGATGGCGAGTGTGAACTTGGCCTGGGCGTACTTCATCGTCAGCTTCAGCCGGTTGTTCATGGCGTTGGCTCTCAGGTCCATGGCGTAGCAGACGGCTTGGACCAGTTCATCGTTCTCCTCGAACTTCTGGGTGGAGACGGGGATTTTTGTGGCGTCAATCGTGTAGCTAGACGCACTAGGACTACTACCGCTACTTGGAATTCTAGGCTCATACCAGGCGCATAAGGGGGCATGGTATCCGTTGAGCCATATGTATGAATAGGACCAGGCGAGCCATTCCCCAAAGTCTACGGAGGAGGAGGTGGTGTTTTTATAGAATAGCGCCTTCATATCTGTGCTATATCCCCAGTCATCAGTCAGGCAGGCCACGGCGAGTCTGTCGATCCACAGGTCGGTCGTTGTGGCCCGCGTATCTGCCGGGCTTTCCTTGCCCACCTGCACGGACTCCACCACGAGGGTTTCCGTCATTTCGGCGGACTGCTGGTAGGCGTCGTCGTGCAAGCACGATGTGCACCACAGGCACACTGTTGCCGCTGCTATCCAAACTCTTTTTATCATCATTCAATTCTTGTTTATACTGTTCAACTATGGTGTGTGTTTACTCACTCATTCCCCCTATGCCTAGGGTGTGGTAGTCGCCGGGGTTTCGGGGTCCAGGTCTATGTTTACATCGGGCTGGACGCCGCTGCCCCACTGATGGGTCACCCAGTCTTCCACCTTTATGTCGCTCTCAATCGCAATGCCCGACTGCTGCACCACAATCGGCAGGTTGTAAATCTTGCCTTGCTCTATGGCGGTCAGCTTGCCGGTGAGGTTGAGGGAGAGCCACATGCCCTGCATCTTCACGTATAGCTTGGTGCTGCCTTGCAGTGCGCCGGGTATGAGGAGGGCGTAGACGTGGAGGACGGGCATAGTGATTTCACTGCCGGTTGGGTTCTTGATTTCAAGGTCGTCTCTGCCGTCCCACTCGTTTGCTCTTTTGTGAATGGTCACTTCACCCATATCAGTCACCTTTCCGTCGACGTCTGTGAGGGGTGTGATGCTGCCGTTGGTGATATTGAGATGGGTCTTGCTCCTTATCTGGGAGTTTCGCAGGGCGATTTCACTAATCTTATGCTCGATGTCGGTGTTGTACGATTTCTGGAACGACAGGTGCAGCACCGCCAGGGAGTGCTTCATCACAAAAGTGATGTTCCGGTCGGCTCCATTCTTCGTCTGGTTGGCGGCGTAGCAGATGTCTCCGTCTAATGTGGTGGGGATGCCGGAGCTTAGGTCTTCCGAGCCCGTGTATTTTCCGGCTGTGAGCAGGAATTGGGTGGGGTCGCTGTAAGCGGCGTCGGAGTTATGCGGATAGTAGGCGCATACCTCGGCAGGGAGTGCCGTGAGGTAGATGGTCTGATTTGCACCGTCAGGCCCCCATGTGCTGCCTGCGTCCGTCCCCTTGCTGTACTTCATATTATTCTGTGCCGCATCGTAGCCTGCTCCCTGCGAACGGAACACGCCGATAGCGCCGTTTTCTATATTTGCACGCGCATTGGCTCTTGTCTCCACGCTCACACTGCCTTGCAGCTCTGCGGAGACAACGTTCAGTGCCACGGACTCGTCGGTGACTGCCTCCGGGGCGTCGCTCTGCGAGCAGCCGCCAAGGGCGAGGGCGAGGCAGAGGGCAAGGGCGGAGAGTGTGTCCGATGTTCTGTCCGATGCGGAGCTTGATAGGGTTATATCTTTCTTCTTATACATATCTATATACTTGCTTTCTTCATTCTAGTCTCAATTCGTCTTTTCCCGGCTAAAGGTCATGAGGGCTTGTTGTCCTCTTCCCAATTCATCCCGTTATCAGTGCCGTCTTCGTTTTTCACATCCACTGCCTCCCAGTCTTCAACGGTGACATCGTCGACGGAGAGTGCACTGGGCTTCAGCCTAATGTAGAAGGTATAGAGATGCTTGGCAACAAAGGCGCTGTTGGAGATGTCACTTGTTGCAATTGTCGTCTTCATCGTTTTTCCGTTTACGGTAAGTGTCAACGTCATCTCTTGTGTCAGTTGTATGGGTATCATCAGTAGATATTTTTTCACATCTTTTGTTGGTTCTAATTCCAACGGTGTAATATCCGGAGAAAATGCATGGTCGCTGCTGTATGCATAGCTATAGTTATTCCCTGTGGCGAATACATTGTAATCTGCACTTAGGGGAAGGCCCGAGGAGGTTCCGCCTGTTATAGTGATATTCGTAATCTCGGCTTTCGAGTTATAGTTCGTTAGAGCAATATCGAACCCCAACTCGGCATATAGTTGGTTCAATGTCAGGCCATCATCGAGGTTTTGGGTTTTGCTTACTGTATAGGCGCTGCAAAAAAGACCGTCTGTATCTTTTCCTTCTGCTTTCTGCACTTCAAGATGTAGTGTGCCTGCGGTGCCGAGCTTGCCTTGAGTGGCATCGTAAGGGGCGTGGACTGCTACGGTTGTCGATTTGTTCAGGAGGTAGACATCGGTAACCGGACGCCATACGCCTACTCCGTCTATTGTAGAGTACGTTCCCTTACAGTTGAAGAGGTCGGAATAGTTACCGCTGCCGCCGGTGGTGCCGGTAGTACCTTTCACGAAGAAACCAATGACTGCTCCGGCGGTGCCGTCATAATATTGGGTTCTTGTTGTCGCTTGTGTTTCCGTAGTCAGCTTTGCATTCAGTTACAAGTTGCTAGCTTGCAGCAGGGGGGCGGATAGCCCGGCGTCAATGGCATCGTCCGTACTATCCCCTGCGTGCAGGCTGCGAGCATGGCAAACGAGAAGATTGCCATGTATTTCATGCTCATACGTTTCATCACTATCCTATGTTTCATTTCTTTCGTTTTTACTGAGTTAATATCTGCTGTTCGACCGTCAATCAAAGGTTGGGTCTTTGGTTATTGTCTCTGAGTTCTTAGCTTCCAAGTCCTCCAGCAAGATTGCTTTCGTCTGCAATCCTGTCACGCCAAGCTTCAAATCAACGGCATAGCGCACGCCGGCTTTGAGCTCTACACCTTTAAGTCCTTCCACGTAGCAAGAAACATCCTTGGCTGCGGTAGCACCCTCTTCCTTGATGTAGAGGGTCACTGTCAGCCCGTTGGTCGCATCCACTGTATAAGGAATGAGCAGGGCGGCAGTGGTGCAAGGGTCACCGCTTCCTTCCTCCGGGATGGGAACTACCTTGCCGGTGGTGGCGGTGGGCTCGTAGGAGTAATCCGCGGTTGGCGTACTGTTTGTGACGTTGCCTGTGGTGATATTTATTGTTGCCTTAGTAACAATAGAACCCAAGGTCACCTTTGCCAGCGAGAACTTTCTGGAATATCCCTTCTGCTTCGTAATCTTCAGTACCAGTTGGGCGCAGGCATGCTCCATCTTAATATTCCAGGGAGCCGATGTGGCATTCATTGACTGGCTGGTGGCATAGCAGATGTCTTTTGCTTGGTCTTCGGAGATGTCCGTATGGTATCTTGCCGAAGCGAGGGGGATGCTTGCGGGATTGCTGTATTCGGTTTCGCTGTGATAGGGGTAGTAGGCGCACACGTTGGCGGACTGCCCGTTCAGGTAGATGTCGTTGTCGGTGGTCCATGACGTACCGGTGCAGGTATAGCTACTGTTCGATATGTTGCTCGAATAGCCTGTGGCTGTCAGGCGGAAAATACCTATCCGGGCACCGGGGGGGGTGCTGATTGCGGTGTAACCGGCGGTGGCACGCGTGGCAGATGCATCTGTTCCTGCATTCGTTCCTGTATTCGTCTGTACGGAGGTGATGCGCAGGATGCTCTCTGTGGCTACCGTGTTGTCGTCGCTGTCCGAGCAGGAGGTGAGGGACAGGCAGAGGGACAGGAATAGTGTAGCAAGGAGCTTACCTACCACCTCCCCCTGAGGGTACTCCTCCTTCCGGAAGGAGGAGAGTTGAGATAGATTGTGATATATCTTATTAGCTTTCATAATCCAGGTCTCCTTCCAGTTTATTCGTATAATCAGTCCACTCCTTTACTTCTACGGAGCTATTAAAGGACAGCTTCGTGTTGTGAACTACGATTTGCAGGGTGTATATCTTTCCAGGCAGGGCATTGAATACGGGGGCGTTTACCTTCATCTCCTTGCCTTCCACCGTCAGGGTGATTTCTATTCCTCCGGTGAGGTTATTGGGGATGATGCGGGCGTAGATGTATTGGGTAGCAGCTCCTTTGGCGAGGCTGACCCCGGTGAGCGGCCATCCCACTGCTGTAGTTGTGGCATTGCGACCGGAGAATGTGCCGTCGCTGATGCGCAGGTTTGCCGTATTGGACAAGTTGCTGTTCTTCAGGCTGATTTTAGTCACCTTGCACTCGGGGGGGGTGGCATCCGTCTCCGTGGCCCGCGTCAAGCCGATTTTCAGCAGTGCGAGGGCGTGAGTCAGTTGGAAGTTAACGGATGCGTTGTTGCTGGATGCTGTCTGCGTGCCGGAGATGCAGATGTCGGCAGGGTCGGAGGTGGTGGTGGCACCGTCAGCGTCTATCACTCCTTCGTATTTGCCGGAGGTGACGGGGATGGTGGACGTGCCGTCGTTTGCAATAGTGATGTTGCCGTTGCCGGTCTTATGCGGATAGTAAGCATACACCTTTGCCGGAGCGGGTATCAGGTCGATGGCGGTTTGTCCGGCTGCAAGCGTCCAAGCCGGGCTTGCATACGTATATTCCACATTGGTTTGTGCCGCCCGTGTAGTAGTTCCATCGGCAAACGTAACTGCTTCGCGGAATACACCGATGCTGCCCGCAGTGAGCGTTGTGCTCGCCGCGCGCGTCTCTGCCGAACCTGCACGCGTCTCAGCAGAACCAGCCTGCATCTCCACAGCGCTTATCTGCAAAGACACGGACATTGCGTCTCCGTCCTTCATGCCCGGCACGTCGGTCTGCGTGCAGGCTGCCAGAAGCAGTAGCGGCGTCCAGGCCACTACCGCCATCCGTCGGATTTGTATGTTTGAATTTCCTATCATAGCAAATAACTTATATCTTAACTTTCAACTTTCAACTCTCAACTTTCAACTCTTGGGATAGCTCGCATCCAAGTCTCCTCCCATCTGTCCTGCATTTTCCCAGTTTACGAGGGAGACGGAGGAAACCGTCAGTGTGCCGGAGGTCAGCGTCAGGTTGACGTTATAGTTCTTTCCGGCTTCAAACTTGCTGCCGGCTATTTTGCTTATCGGCAGTTTCACAGACATCTTCTCGCCGTTGACGGTGAGGGTCAGCTTGATGTCGTCCGTCGTCAGGGAGACGGGGATGAGCAGCAGGCTGAAGGTGCACGTGTTGGCGGTTGCGCCCTGAGGCAGCGTCGAAGCTGGGCTGATGGGGCAGTCTATCGCTTGTGTTCCGGTTCGGGCGCCGCTGTATGCCGAGGCGGGGAAGGGAACGGTGGTGTTGAATACGTTGTATGTTCCCTCCGTATAGATGTGCGTACCCGCCAGGCTCAGGTTCGTAAAGGTGGCGGCAGCGGCGAAGCTGGCGTCTTTTGTCACGGTGAGCGTGAGCCGGGCATAGGCGTGGGTCAGTGTTATTGGGCTCAGTGCGCTTTTATTGGTTGCCTTGAAGCAGGCGCATTGCAGGTCTGCGGCTTGCAGGCCTGTGGCGGTGGCATCATATAAGCCCGGTTTAAGAGTCAGCACACCGGCTGCACCTTGGGTCGCGGAGTAGGGGCATATACTGCCAGTGTGGCCTCCTGGTCGTTCAGCAGGATGTCCGGGGTTGCTCTCCATAGGCTGCTAACATATTTTCCCTCGCGGTTATTGATTGCTTCATAGGTCGCTGCTCCGGCGGATGCTTGCTGGAAGAATCCGACGGTGATACCGGTAGTAGGGAGGGCGGTTGTTGCACGGGTGCTTGCTCCGTTGCCGTCCGCCACTTGCAGGATGCTGATGGCTAAAGGAGATAGCGTTTCATTGCCCAACTCTCCGCCGTCGCTCTGCGTGCAGGATGCGAAGCACAGCGCTGCCGCGGTTAGCATCCATATCCGTATGTTGTTCCAGTCTTTCATTGTTAATTACAAATTACAAATTACAAATTACTCATCACCAATCACTCATCACTCATCACTAAAATTCCACCTTATCGTCCAGCGTTGCATTTGCGACCTCATTCCAATCCGTTGTATAGTTCAGCGTGCCGATTGTCAGTGCCGTAGGCTTTAGGGTTATCGTGAGGTTGTATTGCACGCCGGGCTTCAAATCTCCCAACGTTGTATACGGGATAGCTATCTTCATCTCCTTACCGTCTACAGTGGCGGAAATCTCGCAACTGCCACTGCTCCACGTCTGCGGCACCAGTAGAAACTCCACGTTGGCGGCGGGACTGCTCTGGGTTCCGGCTCCTATGGTGAGGTTCAGGGAGGAAGCAGTAAGAGTGTTGCCGCTGGTTGTCGTATAGGCAGCGGTGAACACGTCGTATGTTGCTCCCGTTATCATCCCGGTTCTGTTCAGACTTACCGTTGCGAGCTTACCCGTACCCTTGTAGGTGGCATCCTTCACGAAGGTGACGGACAGGCAGGCGTATAGCTGTTTCAGCGTCACGCTGAGGCTTTTGCCCACCGTCTGTCTGTTTGCCGTGAATGAGGCGCACCAGAGGCCTTTTGTAGTGGCGGCGGCGGTGTATTGTGCGGATGTAAGGCTCAATACGCTGCCGCTTGTGCCGTGGGCGGTGCTATGGGGATAGTACACGGCAAGCGTTGCCTGCGATGCGCTCAGCAGTATGTCGGTGGTCGGTTTCCAGCAGTTGTCGGTGGTATTGTATGTACCTTCCCGGTTTGAGACAGGCGTATAACCGTTGGCATTACTCAGATAGAACCCTACCGAGCCGTCCGCACTGGTAAGCTCTTTGCTTGCCGCGCGTGTATCTGCCTTTTCAGTGGCGCGTGTATCCGCCTTGCCCGTCTCGTGATACAAAGCGGCAATCATCAGCGGGGTCGAAGCTCCGTCGCCGTTGTTGCCTTCGTCGCCGGGCAGTACGTCGCCCGCCGTGCAGGCCGACAGGCAGAATGCCGTCAGCAACAACCCCTTATAATATGTCAATCCCATTCTTGTCATCATATCTCAATTTTCATTGTTTCTTTCAACTTACTATCGCGGTATCTGTCATTCAGAGCGTAGCGAAGAATCTACTCTCTTTGTGTATGCATAGGGAAGAGATTCTTCGCTACGCTCTGAATGACAGAATGTTCTGTTTATCAATTCTCAACTCTCAACTTCTCAAAGACTTTCAACTAACAGAAAAGTCTCCATCCACCTTTTCCATCGTCCATTCCTCTATGCTGATGCTTCCCACGGTGAGCCCGGTGTTTGTTACTTTGAGCTTGACGGAGTATTGCACACCCTCTTTCAGGATGCCGGCAGCAGTGCCGCCGACGGCAGGGCAGAGTGTGGTGGCGGCAATCTTCCCCTTGAACTCCGTGCCGTCGATGGTGGCGGTGATGGTGATGTCGCCGTTCAATGTTCGGGGTATCATCAGCACCGGGAGCTTGCTGCTAAGGTTTTCGGATAGCCCCGTGATGTTCACCTCAGAGGCGGCGGAGGGTGTCGGAGTAACCTTGTCGTATATCGTAAGGCTTGCTGTGATCAGGGCGGTGATGTCCAGTTGCCCTGCCGGCAGAATGCCGCTTCCCTCGAAGCGAATGGCACTCACATTTCCCGTTACTCCGACGACGGTGGCGCCTTTCGTCAATTCCACCTGGATGCAGGCATAAATGCGCTGCAAGCTGAGGTCGACGGAAGCATCGGAGCTACTGGCCGTGAAGGCTGTGCAGAAAGATTCTGCTGCCTGGGCATCCGCATCGTACAACTGGCTGTGCAGCAGCAGGGGTGCTGCTCCCGATGCGCTGTAGGGGTAGTAGGCAACGAGCGTGGCGGGCTTGGCGTTCAGCAGAAGCTGTTCGTCCGTATCCCAACCCGCGGTGCTGTGGGTGAACTTGCGGTTGGTGATGGCGGTGTAGCTGTCGGCTGTACTTTCCTTGCGGTAAATGCCTATCTTGTCGGTGCCGTCCAGCACGCCGGTGCCAGTGTTGACGCGCGTCTGCGTCTCGATGCCGATGCCGCTTCCGGTGGTGGCGCCCGCTATGCGCAGGGGCACCCATTCCTCGTCCGTTCCGAGGGCGGGATGCATCGTGCCGTTGTCGAAGCAGGCGGTGAGGAATAGGCCCAGGCTCATTCCTAAGCCCAGTCCCACGCAAGTGATATGTTTATAAAAGTTCTTCATCAACTTATTGTTATTTCTCTAATACTTTCAACTATCTCAGTTCCCCTCCTCCCGGGAGGCTGTATAAAAACTCTCTTGATGCTTTCTTTCAGGCACGGATTACACGGATTTCACTGTATTCGTTTTGACATATCCTATTATTGTATATCAATCTCCGGCGGACTTGCTGCTCCAGTCGTCGTCCAACCGGTCGGGATGGTTACCGTCCCAATCAGGGTCGCTTTATCATAATACGCTTCTTCGGCCGACCCGGCTCCGGCGGAGTAGACCACCGTAATGACTACCGTGTAGGCGTTGTTTCGTTTCAGGAATTGGTTGTCGTTCGTCACGTTCAGGTTGACGCGACACCAAGTCTTGTCCGCGTTTGCGCTTCCGGCTGGCGTGTACGTGCTTGTTACGCTTACCAGCAGGCAGGTGGCTTCATTCAGCAGCGTGTGGGCGTCGGGGATGTCGAGCGAGGTTTCTACGGCGTAGAGACCGCCGGTTATGGCTTTGCCGTCCGTTATTCCTCCGTCGGCGACATTCGTCAGTGTGGCGGAAGCTACACGGGGAAGGGTGACTTTCTCCTGCGTGCGGAATAGGAGGACGACGCTGGATACGTTGCGCAGTTGGGCAGCGTTCAGGGTGACGCTCCGTCACGAAGTCCGGCACCTTGACGTCGATGCGGACGGTGGCGCGTAGCAGGTCGACGTTGAGGGCGCTGCTATTGGCGGGTTTCACGGCGGTGCCACTCATGGGGAGGCGTCCGGTGAGGTCGTAGTTGCTTGGCAGGGGGGATACTTGCAGTTCTTCCCATGTTTGGGCGTAGGTCTTGGTGGTGAATGAGTTCAGATATTTGTCGGTATTGGTCGTTCCGCTTCCCGTACCGTCGAGCAGCGTCTTCAGATTGGCGATTACCAGTACGCTGTATTCATTCTCTGGTTTGATGTTGCCAGAGGTCAAGTCTACGTTCACAGTGTTGCTCTTTAGGTTGATAGAGCTGACGTTTGCGGTGGCTCGTCCTACATACGCTCCGTTGCCATGCTCGTCGGGGTTGAAGAAGAGCAGGTAGAGGTTGTCTATCTTGTTTTCCTCGGCGGTTGCCACAACATAGGAGGCGTCGGCGCGGGTGTCGGCACCGGTGCTTGCGTTTACGTCGGCACGGGTACTTCCGTCTCCGCGTGTCGCCACTTCCGTGTCGGGAATGGTGTAGGTGACGTTGAGGGTGCTCGTTGCGTCCTCACCGTTCCCAACCACCTCCGTCTCTTCATTCGAACATGAAAAGATGCAGAGAGAACTTATGATGAAAATACCTATCTGTTTCATATCGTTATATCTTTATGTATCATTCTTCAATTCTTTATTCTTCAATTCTTCATTTACCGGAAACGACTTCGCCCTGACTGGCTGACGAATGTTACTTCGTTCAGCCGGTCAGGGCGAAAACTATTGCTTGTTATGTTAGGGAAGAGGGGTTATTTCTTCTCTTCTTCTTTGGGTTCTTCCGATGTGTCGGCGTCAAGGTCGGCGAGCACGCGGCGGAGGTCAGCCAGTAAGGGAGTGAGGCGCATCTTTATGGTGGCGAATATCACTTCTGGGTTAACGGAGAGATATTCATGTGAGATGATGTTGCGCATTCCAATAACTTTCTTCCACGGGGTCGATGGATAACGGGCGAAGAGGTTTCCGGCTGTTATATCATCTACCTTGCGGATTGTTTCACCGATAGTCTGTAGACACATGCAGGTGGAATTGAAGAGTACCATACCGCCCTCACTGGTGAGGAAGTCATGATAGGTCTTTACATCGGCGGTAGTCTTTAGGACGAATACCGTTTGTCGTTCCACGAAGCGGAGCATGTCCGCTACTTGTTCATTAGATATAGATTGCATCCCGTTCAATGTTTTGCCGGAATAGCTGACGCATATTCTCGTGCAGGGTTAATAAATCTACTTTACGGCTGAAGAGGTGTTCGAGTTCTTCGCGGATGTCTTGCAGGGTGAAGAGGTCGATAGAATGACGTGTCTTCACGCATACGTCGATGTCGCTGTCTTCGCGTTGCTCGCCGCGGGCGGCAGAGCCGAAGAGGGCGAGTTGCTCGATACCGTACTTCTCGCCGGCGGTACGCTTGAACTGGCGTAGCAGGTCGAGAATTTCATCGGTGGTCTTCATGCGGTTGTTCTCCTTTCTTTTTGTTATTATGTTAGCGATAGGACCTACATCCGTTTGCGAGCCTCGTTGGCGAGGGTGTCGGGGTCACGTCGGGTATCCCATCTTATAACCATTCTATACTTTTCATTACTTCCTCGGTAGTGTAATACTCTCCGCGATTGCAACGTTCCATCGCTTCTACTACGCGCTGCTTCATTTCCTCTACGGTGTATTGACAAGGCGGTGCAGTATGCGCTTTTTCCTCTTCTTTATGTCCGAGGCTTTTGACAAAGTCGATAACTTTACGCAACTTGTCGTTATCGGTAGAAAAACGGCTGAGCTCGTTCAACAGTTCGGCGTTGAGGTCGATGGTAGTTCTACTTGGGTTATTCATATTATTCTCCTTTCTTTCATTGATTACTCCCTGCAAAGTTACATAACTTTGCGGAGAATAACAATGCGGGAGGGCAATAGTTTTCGTTTCCAGTATGTCAAAGAACGAGGGGGCGTGAGCCCGGGTATTATTGAATTGCGGTTAGCAACTTTCTAATTCTTTTTAGGCACGGAGTGCACGGATTGTCACGGGGTTTTGTTGCGCACACAGCGTATGGGATAGGGTAATCCCGGCTACCATTGTATATATTCATATCGTTCTCACTTTTCGATGAATGGAAATACCTGCCATGCTCTATCGGCTTATTGGGGGCGCTACAGTAGTTGTTTTTGTGCTTGTCCAATACTGGCTTACGTAGTATTCTTTTCCGGTGTTATTTGTTTCTTTTTTTTGCCGGTAAAAACACGAATTGGTTACGCGTGGCTTCTGTAGGAAGCGAACTTGCACCGTAATAGTGACCGGGACTTTCTGTTCCGTCTGCCATTTTCCAATTGCCAAATAGAACGAGGCTTGTGTTACTATGAAGCACTTTCATTTGAGCTTCTGTCGGGGTGTACCACTCTCCATTGCCCACTTTACGGCAAGGGTCGTTCCCTCTATCATAGTCTTCGTTCGGGCTTACATAGCCTTTTCCTGGTATCATACTATTCCATGAGAAAAAATCTATGCGTTCTTGGGTAGCCGTTATATCGCTGGTGAACCCCTGTTCCGATACAATATGATAGGTATACTCGCCATTGGCGTTTTTAATGGCTACCAGATTGCCTGGTGCAAATTCAAAGGTTTGTCCTGATGTTGTCGTGCCGCCTATCGCCGATATTTCGCCACCTAAATCATTTGTGATGTTTCCTCCGTTCCCCCAATCATCCGGCGAACTATCCACCTGCGTGATGTTATACGTTATCTCCAGTTGGTTGGCTTTGAGTATCAGGGTTTCTTTGTTCTCTAACGACGTTGCCGAGTATTCTCCCAAAGCGGTGAAGACAAGCGACTTGCCGTCAGAGGCTTTCTGTATCTGATAGCGGCCGTTCCTTATGATGGACGCGGTGGCTTCGGTGAGTTCTGTTGCGCCGTCGTCCTTGAAGTACTTCGCTGTTCCGTTATCATCGTTGCCGAAGCTCATGCTCCACTTCTCCGCATCGATGTCGCTCTCCACGCTGATGGTGCGGGTGGCGCCTTAGTTGCGGTTGAGGACGATGTTCTTCGTTTCGCTGTAGAAGTGGTTCTGGCGGTCGAAGTACACGTTGTTCACTACCTCTGTCCATTGGATAAGGCTCACCACGATGTTGATGGGCACACCGGTGGCGGCATCATCGGGGGTGTCGTAGCCGGGGGCGGAGACACTCTTGATGTTGAACAGATAGTGGTGGTTGCGCAGTATGTCGGTCAGCTTGCCGTCTGTGGCAAAGTCTACGCGGTAGTAGGTTACTTTGTCAATCTCTTTAGTAGGGTCATTCGGGTCTGGCATCTTTGCCCCGCCGAAGACACCGCCCACTACGAGGCGGGTGGTGGCAACGCTGGTCTTTTCGTCGGGCTGGCCGAAGCCGTCGTCCGTCCGGTGGCTGTTCTCGTAGAGGTAGAGGCTGCCGAGCTTGCCTGTTATTGCTCCTGCGTCTGTGCTGCTGTACAGGTAGGGGCGCGGGTTCTTGGGATAAGTTTCCTTATCCTGACGGGTGTCGCTCACCGAGAGGGTGTCGGCAGGCTGGGGCGGGCTACGTTGCGCGTGGCATCAGTCTCCGACGTTTCATAACTGTTGCTGTTGGCGGCTATCTGCCCGCTGTTGGGGTAGAAGTAGACGTAGAGTTCACGGAGGCTGAAGCTCTTCGCGTCTGTGATTGTTCCGGGTGTGTAGACGGGGGCATCGGCGGTGCCGCCTATTTGCGTGGCGTTTGTCATCACCTGCACGGAGGCTACGGAGCGCAGCACGCTGATGGTGAGGTTTTTGTAGGCCATATCCTTCTCTATGTCGACATTGGCCACGTAGCCGTGCATGGGCATAGGGCGGTCGGCGTTGGGGTTGGCGGCTACGGTGAATTTCTTCAGGGCGGTGTTCATTTCCATACCCTTGCTGTTGTAGAAGTCTTTCGCTTCGAGCTCTTTGCTACAGTTGATGAAGGCATGTACGATGAAGCCTTTGCCCACGGGCATCACTACCTGAAAGGTCTTCCCGTCCTTGGTGAAGGTGCCTTTGGCGGTGGCGTATACGCTGTAGCCGCTTTGGTCGTCGGGCGCGCCTGCTCCGGAGCTGAAGACGAGGACGTCGAGGGTTTCTATCAGATTCTCCTTGTCTACGGTGGGGGTGCCGGTGACGGCGTAGGTGCGGGGCACGTTGATGCTGAGGTACATGTCGGTGTCGTCGCTGCTGCTGTTGCCGTAGGTGGTGGAGACGAGGGTTTCGTCGAGACAAGATGACAACAATCCCGCTGCCGAGAGTATCAGCAGGAGCACGGGGAAGAATGCGGACGGCAAGGTCGGCATTGTGGCCCGAAGGGGGAGTTGGTGTATCTTGTTGTTTATCATTTTACTAATTACAAATTACTAATTACAAATTACTGATATGCTGTTTTCTTTGTTATTGTTTTACTTTTTAGGTTTTTAGGCACGGATTACACGGATTATCACGGGGACTTCGGTTTATTCCGTACGCAGCGGATTGGGAAAATGTTCGTACGGCCACCATTATGTAATTCCGATGTTGTATTGCTTTTACTAGGCATAGATTCAAAGAACTGTGCCCAATCTATTGGATCGTATTTCGAGTCAAGACTGACTGCTCCCATACTTGTCCAATACCAACTTTGTTGCGTATTCTCGTGTATACAACTTACAGGTAGGAATAAGTAAGTATTACGAGTTGCTTCGCTCGGGACTGTTTTCGTTCCGTAATACTGTCCTTTACAAGTCTTTCCGTCTGCCAATGTCCATGAGCCTTGACATTGGTTTATATTCATTAATTTTTCCATTTGGTATCTTGTCGGAGTATACCATTCGCCTTTGCTGCCTATCTTGCGACAAGGATCGTATGCGTCATTCCAGTTGCTCTCTTTTCTGTTTTGAGGTTTTCCCGGTTCAAGGGTGTTCCAAGAGAATACGTCGTATGCATTCACTCGAGAAGTATTAGGGTCATCAGGACTAACGCTGATGTACCACTGTTCCGATGCAAAATGATAGGTATACTCGCCATTGGCGTTTTTAATGGCTATCAGGTTGCCCGGTGCGAACTCGAATGTCAGGCTGCCCGTTATCGAATTGCCCACCGCCGGTATGTTGTTACCGAAGTCATTATTGAGGTTTCCCCCGTTGCTCCAGTCATTCGGCGATACGTCCAGTTGCGTTATCTTGTATTCCATTTCCAGGCGTCCCGCTTTGAGGGTGAAGGTTTCTTCGGGGAGCTTGCCGTCCGCGATGACAGCACTGTATGCTTTCAGGGCGGTGAAAGTGAGAGTGCTCGCGGTTTTGGCTACGCTGTAGTATGCGTTGGCAAGAGGGCTAGCGGTAGCCTTGGTGCCGTCGGCAAAGCTCATTTCCCAGTCGGCCACTGGCACATCGCTTTGTACGCTGATGGTGCGGGCGGCTTGGGCGTTGCGGTAGAGAGTGATGCTCTTGGTCTCGCTGTAGAAATAGTTCTCGTGGTTGAAGTCGACATGCTCGGTGTCGTCTGCCCACTGGTGTAGCTTGGCGAAGATGTTCATGGACTCGCCCTCGAAGGCTTCGTCGGGTGTGTCGTAGCCGGGGTCGGTGATGCGCTCGATGCTGAACAGATACTTATGGTTGCGCAGCACGTCGGCGTAGGTCTTGTGGTCGGCGTCGGTGGCGTCGGCAAAGTCTACGCGGTAGTAGGTCTGCACGTCGAGGTGGGTGATGCCCACTACGATACAAGGAATATCCTCCTTTGTGAGGGACTCATCGGGGGACGCAGGAACCAGTCGGCTCTCGTACAGATAGAGGAGGCCGGATGCACCATCTGTTCCGGTGGAGGAGGAGGGCGCGATGACACCTTCTCCCGTAGCGTTTGCCCAGGTGTTGCAGACGGTGTAGCCGTCGGGCAGGCTGATGGCATTCACCGTGCGGGTTTTGTCGGGACTCTCCGTACTGAGGGGTAGGCATTGGCATTCGCGCCCATTTGCCCCTTGTTGGGGTAGCGGTAGAGGTGCACGGTGGATAGGGTGTACGGATTGCCGTCGCTGTCTTCCAGTTCACCGGGCTGATAGGGGTCGGCGTCGGACGGCTTGGTTGCCTTCGTCATTACTTGCACGGAGGCTACGGAGCGCAGCACGGGGATAGAGATATTGCTGTTGGCTGCTGTTTTGTCTATCTTCACTTCGCTGATGTAGCCGTGCATGGGCAGCAGGTCGGTGGAGGCGTCGTTGAGGGCGGCGGTCACGGTGAACTTCTTCAATGCGTCGCTCATTTCGGTGTCTTTGCAGTTGTAGAAGTTGTTGGCGGTGAGGTCTGCCTCGTTGTAGTTGACGAATACGTGCAGGATGAGGTCTGTGCCCACGGGCATCACTACTTTGAAGGTGTTGTCGAGGGGTTTGCCGTCGGCGTCTGTGGCGGGTGTTCCTTTGCAGGCGGTGTAGACGTAGTATTTGTTGGCATCCTTGTCGGCGTCCGTTCCGTCACCTTTCTTGAAGACGAGGATGTCGAGGGTTTCTACGCGGTCGTCCTTGTCGGTGGTGGTTCCGGCGGTGGCGGCGTAGGTGCGGGGCACGCGGATGTTGAGGTACATGTCTTTCTCTTCACTCGTAGCTCCGTCGGTGCCGATGGTGGCCACCGGGCTGTCGTCGTGGCAGGAAGTGACGGTGAGGGCTAGCGCGGCCAATAGCATGGCAGCGCCAACAACAGGAGCATCCCTAGCAGCTTGAATGCTGCTGCGGTTGTCTTTCCTCTATGTACTTCCTTCCGTTTCACTTTATTTAATTACTAATTACTTCTTTAATTACTAATTACAAATCGCTGTTGGTATCTGTCATCCTGTTGTTCTATAACATTTTCCAATGTTTGTTTCAAAGTGTACGGTACCACTTTCAT
>JAJQAY010000137.1 GCA_021203515.1 Bacteroides sp.
TATATACGCCTTGTAGTTCTGCGAAGACTTTGCTAGTCTCTTTTGTTGGAATGCAACCGCAAGAGGTGGCAATTAAACCAACAGTGAGAGTTATACTAAAAGCTGATTCTAAACTCTTGGATGAAGTCGTGGTAACTGCTGTTGGTATTCAGCGTGCGGAACGTTCTTTAGGTTACTCGGTATCAAAGGTTGATGCAGATGAAGCCATCCAGAAAGCTGAACCGGACTTGATTCGTTCTTTAGATGGTAAGATTCCGGGAGTTGCAATTAACTCACCGTCAGGAGCAGCAGGCTCTGCAACACGTATGACAATTCGTGGTAATTCATCATTTCTTGGAAATAACCAGCCTCTTTACGTTGTAGACGGTGTGCCTTATAGTAACCCAGAAGTAGCTTCTTCAAACCAGGCTACTGAAGCAGGAGGTGCTTATGGTAGCGGCATCTCTACTCTCGACCCGAATGATATTGAATCAATGAATGTGCTAAAGGGCGCAGCGGCTGCCGCATTGTACGGTTCACGCGCGGCTAATGGTGTAGTCCTCATCACAACGAAAAGTGGTTCGAAGAGTAATAAAAAAGCTGGTAAAGGTACCGAAATCACACTGAATGCTTCCTATACAATTGAACAGATAGCCGGTTTACCCGATTATCAGAATAAATTTGGTACCGGTGACAATTTCATCGCTCAAGGTGTAAATGGCTCACGGGGTGCATCTTTTGATGATGTTACGGAAGTTCCCTTGAGCATGTATTCTGCCAATATTTATGGTAACGCTTATCCTGATCTACCGGAAATGATACCTTACAAAGCTTATAAGAACAACGTAAAAGATTTATTTGATTTAGGAGGTATTTATGACTTGTCTTTAAACATTAACCGTTATACTGAAAGTGGTAATTTTACAGCTACTCTTTCACGTATGGATCAGGATAGTTATATACCTCATGCCGACTTTGGACGTTACTCCATCAGTGTTGGTGGAAATCAGACGTTAGCAAATGGTGTACGCGTTGGTGGAAATGTTTCTTATTCAAGAACACAACAAAACGGTCCTATGTTTGGTAACAATCAGTCTAGCAATATTGGTGCCTCTTCATTTGCCCGTACTTTAATTCTTGGTCGTAGCTGGGATATGTCACTTCCTTATGAAACTCCAGACCATAAATCATTATTCTTTGTCGGTGACCAAGCAGACAACCCGTTGTGGTCTTGGAGATATAATAAGATTAAAACCACGATGGACAGAACTGTTGCCGATTTTAATGTGGGTTATGATTTTACCAAATGGTTCTCTGTAGATTATCGTGTGGGTATCAATGATTTCAAAATGGATCGTAAAGAAGTTCTGAACATTGGTTCAAGAGCTGTAGGTGGCAAAGGCCGTATTCGCGTTGAATCATACGATACACAAGAAATAGAATCCACTTTATTATTCCGTTTTGACGTTCCTATGCCTAAAGATTGGGGCTTGAAGGCAGCTGTCGGTCACAACGTAAATCAGTTTACATCTAATAATACTCAAACGACAGGTCTCAACATTATGTCACCGGGAGTTTATAACATTGATAATACCGAATCACAAACGTCTGAAGAGTATTACGCAAGAACCCGTTTGTGGACACTATTTGGAGAAGCAACCCTTGATTATAAGAACTTTGCTTTCTTGAGTGTAACGGGGCGTAATAACTTCTCGTCTACATTACCTAAAAACAATCGTAGTTTCTTCTATCCTTCAGTGGCAGGTTCATTTGTATTTACCGATGCTTTCCACATTGATGAGGATATAATCAAGTTTGGTAAGATACGTTTGAGTTGGGCAAAAGTGGGTAATGATACCGGTGCTTATTACAAAAACGGAACTTTCTCATTGGGACAACCTTATAACGGACAACCAATCTTGTTATTGCCAAGTTCTATGTTTGATCCGGAGTTGAAGCCTGAGTTTACTTCTGAAGTTGAATTTGGAGCAGAATTGCAATTTCTCAAGAGCAGAGTTAACGTAGATTTTACTTGGTATAACCGTAATTCTACCAATCAGATTGCTCCTTTGAGTCTCCCATACTCTACCGGTTATGATAGTTATTATACAAACTTTGGTAAGATGAACAATCATGGTATCGAGATCGGTTTGAACTTAATTCCTGTTTTGAACAATAACTTCAAGTGGGATATGTACTTCACTTACACACAAAACGACAGTGAAGTGAAAGAATTGGCAGAAGGAGTTGAACGTGTATCTTTGAATACAGGTTTTGCAACTCCGGGAGCGGTTCTGGAAGTTGGGCAGCCTTATGGTATGTTGGTTGGAACAGTTTTTGCACGTGATGAAGAAGGTAATCTTTTAGTAGATCCCAATTCCGGTTTCTACTTAGTAGCGGATGAACAAGGGTATTTGGGCAATCCAGCCCCAGACTGTAAGCTCAGTCTGAGCAATACCTTTACGTATAAGGGTATTTCATTATCTTTCTTGCTGGATGCTCAAATTGGTGGATCTGTCTGGACATCATACATCACGGATTTGCTTGGACGCGGTGTGACAAAAGACACGGAAAATCGTTATGGTTCTCGCATTATGCCGGGCTACTTGGCCGATCCTTCAACGAAACAACCGCTGCTGGATGCCAATGGAAACAAAATTCCCAATAATGTCCAATTACGTGAAAATGACTTGTGGTTTACCGGTAGCTCAAGTGTATCTTCTTTTGCAATTAACGGTGTAAGTGAAGCAGCCGTATATGATGCAACGACTTTCCGCCTACGTGAATTAAGCCTTGGTTATCAATTGCCTAAGTCTTGGTTGGCAAAAACATTCATAGGCTCGGCCAACATATCATTTGTAGCTCGTAACTTATGGTTCTGGGCACCGAATGTTCCTAAGCATACTAATTACGATCCGACTGCCAGCAGTTATGGTGGAGGCAACGTACAGGGTATTGATTATACTTCTGCACCGAATACCAGACGTTATGGATTCAATCTTAAACTTACATTCTAAAAACCGAACGTATGAAAATTAAAAGTTTTATATTTATACTGACATCAGTCTTGTTTGTCAACACTAGTTGCTCTGACTATCTTGATATCAATGATGATCCAAACAAACCGACGACAGCAGAATTAAGCAAAGTTTTGACTGGAGCGGAATATGATATAGCAATGTCTTTTGCGGCTGGAAATTATATCGGCTCTTCATTGCCCTCGTATGTTTTCCATCTGACTTCTCGTGAAGTTGACAACTTTGGCATTACTGCTTCTACAGCTTCTAATGGCAATTCTTGGTTGCAGGCTTATACTTATGGTCTCAAAAATACAGATGCAGTAATTACTGCAGCTGAAGAAGGTGATAATCTGATATATGCGGGTATTGGTAAGCTATTGAAAGCTTATGCATTTGCAGGTATTGTAGATTTATGGGGAGACGTACCATATAGCGAATTTAATATTGAAGGAAATTACGCCCCTGTTGCAGACAAGAGCCAGGATGTTTATAATTCATTATTTACTTTGATTGATGATGCTATTAGTGACTTGAATAATAGCGAAGCAGCTAACTTGTTAAAACCGGCAGCCGATGACTTGATTTACAACGGAGATAAGAACAAATGGATTAGGATGGGTAACACCTTGAAATTAAAGCTATTGGTACAATCTCGCAAAGCAAAAGGAGAAATCACTGGCTGGAATGAGAAATTAACTGCACTACTAACTGAAAATAATTTCATAAAAAATAAGGAGGATTTTGAATTTAAGCATACGAAAAAGGACAATCCTGACGAACGCCATCCTGCATATGTGGATGAATATCTAGGAGGATAAAGCACATATTATATCAGTCCGTGGATTTATGAAACGATGTCCGGCACGGATCTGAATGTAAAAGACAATCCTTTTGTAGGCATTGTTGACCCTCGTATTCCTTATTATTTGGTAAATCAAATAAAGGCAAGTGATGATGCGCAAAATACGACAGACTATCGTAGCGGGGCTTTTGTTTCCATTTTCTTTGCATCGAATTCTTCTTCTTCAGGAAATGACCAACGTTCAACACCTACTTTCATTGGAATTTATCCATGTGGTGGAAAATATGATGACGGGGAGGGAGGGAAATGTGATAAAAGCGTAGGTACCGGAGTCGCTCCGGAGAAAATGCTTCAAGCTTATTCTGTTCCTTTCTTATTGGCTGAACTCTATTTGACCGGTGAAGCTAGTGGAGATGCTAAAGCCGCTTTAGAAAATGGTATTAAACTTTCTATTGCACATGTAAACTCAGTATCTCAGAGTGCAGCAGCAGAAGGAGTGAATGTTCCTACAATTTCAGATGATGCAACAACTGCGTTTATAGGAAAAATCTTGGCTAAGTATGATGCAGCTACAAATAACGAAGAAAAACTCCGTATTGTAATGACACAGAAATGGATTGCAAATTTCTTTAATCCTGTGGAAGCATATAGTGATATTCGCCGTACCGGCTATCCTACCCTATTAAGTTCTGGTACTGATTATGCGCAGTCACCTTACAAGAGTAGCAAAACACCGGAGCTAGGGCCCATAGATATTCCTTTGAAGGATATCAATGCATATCCAAGAGCGATGTGGTATCCTACAAGTGAGGTCACTCGCAATCCAAACATTACAAATAGTGGAAGAAACTTAAGTACTCCAATTCTATTTTGGGATAAATAATATGTTGAACTATGAAATTTAATAGAAAAATGAGATATATACAATTTTTCATGGCAACTGTCCTTATGGCATTGCTGACTGTTAGCTGTGACCAGGATCTTCCATATCCATTGGACGATGTGAAGAACGGTGTTGTTATCGATATTGCCCGCGTGGAAGGGACAGATGGAGTCCTTTCTGCTGGTACAGTGGATGGTAATTATAAAATCAAATTGACCATTCCGAAACAGCAAGGTGATTATTCGATGTTGGACTATGCACAATTGTTATGTGTATTTACTGATGCTTCAGGTAAAACAACTTCTAAAGTTGTAGCCGATAATATTAAAGAATTTCCTAAAGAAATCACAATTGACTTTGCCGATGTTTACGGTCAACTTGGGTTATCAGCACCTGCGTTAGGAGAAACTGTATACTTCACGGCCAATGCGGTTTTGAAAAATGGTTATGTAGTATATGGCTGGAATGAGTATTCCGGTTTCAATAATAAGGCATTTACTGGATGGGAAGTTGACGGTAGGGCATACTCCTATAACGTAAGATACGCTGTCATTTGTCCGTTAGTTTTGGATGACTTTACAGGCAATTTAATGCTAACCGACAATACCGTCTTTTATGAAGGTGCAAGTTATCCGGTTCAAGGAGTTAAAATATCTGACACGGAATTGGAAATAGTTGACTTCTTTGAAGACTCTATAATACGTATTACTATTGATCCAACTGTTCATACAGTTACTGTAGCCAAGCAAGTATTATATCCGACTTTCGGAAGTTACACAAACTCCTATGTTGTAGGTTCTGGTACAATTGATGCATGTAATGGTATTATTACTTTCTCCGGAACAGTAGGAGTTGACCAAGGTACATATGATAGTAATGCAAATTGGGTTATTAAAAACTAAAAATTAAAATAATCTACTTAATTTAAATGAGGTTGTGCCAGCATTTTGACACAACCTCATTTATGATTCGTCTTACATACATGAATATTTTGCTTTATAACTAGGGAAGTACAACATCATAATTGTGTACAATATCTATTGCTGGCTTTATACTCTACAACGATAACTTTTCAATTTATACTATCAGTCCATTTTGTTTATTAATAGTAATATTGTCTTTCATTTTTTAGACTGAAAAACTTAGTGATGTCTTTTTGATAAGGCAGAAATAATATTATATTACAGTAATTGGTTGACATACAGCTTAATATGGGACGTGTTGGTAGAAAATAAGATTAAATTTAGCCACTTTTTCTTTAAAGCCTCTTGCATAAGTAACTGTAAATCAACCAGATTTTATTATTTGTAATAAATATAGGACTTTATTGCCGGCATGTAACACATTGTATATCAAACAAATACACGTCTTGTAGTTCTGCGAAGACTTTGAGGATTTCTTTTGTGGGTATGCAGACGCAGGAAGTGGCAATAAAGCCTTATCTAAAAATCGCACTAAAGGCTGACAGTGAAGTACTTGACGAGGTCGTCATTACAGGTATGCAGAAAATGGACAAACGTCTTTTTACAGGTGTCACATCAAGGCTTTCAGCTGAAGACGTTAAGTTGGATGGTCTACCAGAAATCAGCCGTGCACTTGAAGGACGTGCGGCTGGTGTATCCGTACAGAACGCATCAGGAACTTTCGGTACAGCTCCTAAAATCCGTGTTTGTGGTGCTACTTCTATCTTCGGTAGCTCTAAACCATTATGGGTTGTTGACGGTGTTATCATGGAAGATGTTACTGAAGTGAGTGCCGACGATTTGTCATCCGGTGATGCTGTTACTCTAATTAGTTCTGCTATTTCCGGATTGAATGCGGATGACATCGAAAGCTTTCAAATTTTGAAGGACGGTTCTGCAACATCCATCTATGGTGCACGTGCTATGGCTGGTGTAATTGTAGTAACGACCAAAAAAGGTAAAGCCGGAAGCAATAAAATCAGTTATACCGGTGAGTTCACCATGCGAATGAAACCAAGTTATCGCAACTTCAACATTATGAATTCACAGGAGCAAATGGGAGTATTCAAAGAACTTGCCAATGCCGGATACTTAAATTTTGCTGAAACATACCGCGCATCTGCCAGCGGTGTATATGGTAAGATGTATCACTTAATTAATGATTATACACCAGGTAGTGGCTATGGATTGGCTAATACACCGGAGGCAATAAATGGTTATCTCCAACAAGCGGAATATCGGAATACTGACTGGTTTGATATCTTATTCAATAATTCTATCTCCCAAAATCATGCAATCAGTATGTCAAGTGGTACTGATAAAGCTTCGTATTATACCTCATTGAGTATGATGAATGACCCAGGATGGAGTAAGCAAAGTTCTGTGCAGCGTTACACTGCAAATATCAATGCTTTATATAACATATACAAAAATCTGTCTCTGAACTTGATAGGTAATGTAGCATATCGTAAGCAGAAAGCACCTGGAACTTTGAGTTCTAAAGCAAACGAAGTAACAGGTGAAGTATCGCGTGACTTTGATATAAATCCTTATTCATATGCTTTGAATACATCACGTACTCTTGATCCTAATGAATATTATGTACGGAATTATGCTCCTTTCAATATCCTGAATGAATTGGAAAATAACTTTATCGAGCTAAATGTTGTTGACTTGAAATTCCAATGTGAATTAAAGTGGAAGCCGATAAAGAAAGTAGAATTATCAGCTTTAGGAGCTTATAAATACTCTACTTCTACTCAATCTCATCAGATTAGAGACTACTCTAACCAAGCATGGGCTTTCCGGGCAATGGATGATGCAACAATGCGTGACGCTAACCCATGGCTATATACTGACCCTGACAAAACAAACTCATTACCGGTAAGCGTATTGCCAGTCGGAGGTTTTTATCGTGAAACAAAATATGGAATGAACAGTTGGGACTTCCGTGGAACAGCCAGTTATAATGATGTTTTCAACGAAGATCATATTATCAACCTATTCGGTGGTTTGGAAGTCAATGCAGTGGACCGTTCAAAAACATGGTTTAACGGTGTAGGCATGCAGTATGAAATGGGTATGTTGCCAGCTTATGACTACCAGTTCTTTAAACAAGGAAATGAAGAGAACTCCAACTATTATACAGTTGAAGAAACACGTGCTCGCGAAGCTTCTTTCTTTGCAACAGGTACCTATTCATATCAAGGCAAATATATTGTAAACGGAACTATTCGTTATGAAGGTTCCAACAAATTAGGAAAGAGCCGTTCTTCACGTTGGTTGCCAACCTGGAATGTATCGGGTGCATGGAATATGCATGAAGAAGCATTCTTTGAAAGTTTAAAGCCGACTCTCTCTAATTTAACTTTAAAAGCATCATATTCACTGACTGCTGACCGTGGCCCGGCTAGTGTAACTAACTCTCGCGTAGTTATTGAGAGCTATAACCCTTGGCGTCCATTCACTTCTGTGAAAGAGTCAGGACTCCAAATTGCCGACCTTGAAAACAGCGAACTGACTTACGAAAAGAAACATGAGTTAAATATTTCCGCAGAAGTAGGTTTTATTGATAACCATATAAACTTGTCACTCGACTGGTACAAGCGTAATAACTACGATTTGATTGGTGTGATAAACACAATGGGTATTGGAGGACAGGTAATGAAATATGCAAATGTCGCCAGTATGAAATCCAACGGTGTGGAATTTACGCTTTCTACACGCAATATTGTAGCTAAGGATTTTAAATGGAACACAGACTTTATTTTCCCACATGCCAAGAATGAAGTTACAGACTTGGAAACAAACACACGCATCATTGATATGATTGTTGGTACCGGATTCACCATGAAAGGATATCCTGTACATTCACTTTTCTCAATGGACTTCCAAGGTCTGAATGAAGCCGGTCTGCCCACTTTCATTAATGAAAATGGCGAATTGACAGTTAGCGATATCTATTTCCAATCCAGAGTTAAAGATTATCTGATATATGAAGGGCCGACTGACCCAACCATTACCGGTAGCTTTGGAAACGGATTTACTTATAAAAATTGGAAATTGAACGTATTTATGACTTATTCATTTGGTAATGTTATCCGATTGGATCCTGCATTTAGTAATAGATACTCTGACTTGGATGCAATGCCTAAAGAATTTAAAAATCGATGGACTATGGCCGGTGATGAAAATATAACCAACATTCCGGTAATTGCCGACAAATGTCAAAATAAAGCAGATAGCTATTTGAGTTACGCATATAATGCTTATAACCGTTCTACAGCACGCGTTGCTAAAGGTGATTTTATCCGCATGAAAGAAATTTCTTTGTCATACGATTTTCCTAAGGCTTGGGTGAGTGCAATGAAAATGAGTAATCTCTCACTGAAATTGCAAGCCACGAATTTATTCTTGATTTACGCTGACAAGAAATTGAACGGACAAGATCCTGAGTTCTTCAACACAGGTGGTGTAGCCGCTCCTGTTCCACGCCAATTTACATTGACTTTGAGATTAGGTATTTAATAATTTAAAGAAGAGAAGAATATGAAAAAGATAAATTTGATATATACAGCTTTGGGGGCGGCCTTAACACTTGCTTCGTGTGACGACTTCCTTGACACCATGCCAGATAATCGGGCTGAATTGAATACAGAAGCAAAAGTTGCATCTATGCTGGTATCGGCCTATCCAAATAAATCCACTGTATTGATGACTGAATACGGAACAGATAATGTTGTCGATAATGGTTCTCAATATACTGTTTATTATAGAAATCAGGAAGAGACTTATTTATGGAAGGATATTACTACAGAAACAAATGATGACCCTAAATATGTGTGGCAGTCATATTATAGCGCGATTGCATCGGCCAATCAAGCATTGGAAGCCATAGAGGATTTAGGCAACCCAAATAGCTTGGCTTCTCAAAAGGCAGAAGCTTTGATGTGTAGAGCCTATTGTCATTTTGCACTGGCCAATGTATTTTGCCTACCCTATAATCCTGAAACTGCAAACAAGGATATGGGAATTCCTTATTCTGAAAAACCGGAAACACAAGTGGTGGTAAATTATGAAAGAGGTACAATGGCAGAGCTTTATGAAAAAATTAATAATGATATAGAAGCAGCTCTTCCTTATATTAGCGATGAGGTCTATTCTGTACCAAAGTATCATTTTAATAAGAAGGCATCCTACGCTTTTGCTGCCCGCTTTAACTTATTCTATGTACAACCGGATAAGTCTAACTATCAAAAGGTTATTGATTATGCAACTCAAGTTCTTGGTAGTAATCCAACTAGTGTACTCCGCAACTACACAGCTCTTTTGCCATTAGGCCGGGCAGATGTAGGCAATGCTTATGTACAGGCCAGAGAGCCGGCTAACTTGCTTCTAATTCCGTCTTATTCAACCACCGGACGCTTATTAAGTGGTATGGGGGTTCGGTATAACAGTAGTAAAGGCGTCATTTCCAATGAAACTTACTGGGCAACCGGTCCTTGGGGTTCATACATATCCGGAAAGGATAATTATCTAATATACTCCAATAAACTATATGTGAATGGTGCTCCTAATGGAGTTTTCCCGAAACTGGAAGAGTTCTGGGAAGCCACGGATAAAACGGGGAATAGTGGTTTTGCCCATACAGTAAACGTAGTGTTTACTACTGACGAAACTTTACTTTGCCGTGCAGAAGCATATGTATTCCAAGAGAAATATGACGAAGCAGCTGCCGATTTAAACACTTGGCAAAGCAGCCATTGCCGTAGTACTCTTGCCGACAGAGGTCCGCTTCAAACATTGACACGCGCACGTATCAACAGTTTCTTTGGAGATTTACCTTATGCAGTCATCCCCCCGTGGCAGAAGATGAAAAGGATAGAAGTATTAAGAAAGCATTGCATCCAAAAGGGTTCACAGTAGCAGCCGGCGAACAGGAGAACTTTATTCAGTGCGTACTTCATTTCCGCCGATTGGAGAACTGTTACGATGGGCAGCGTTGGTTTGACATTAAACGTTATGGCATCGAGGTAGCACATAACCGTGAAGGTTTGTCACCGGATATTCTTAAGCATGATGACCTGCGCCTTGCCATTCAGTTACCGTATGACGTTATCAGTGCAGGATTAACCGCTAATCCCAGATAATCTAACAAACTATTAAAAGAGAAAAATTATGAAAATGATAAGACTGTTTTTATTTCTTACAATAGCTGTGTTCATGGGAGCATGTAGCGAAGACTCGCTCGATTCCCAAAGTATCTTCAGCACGACGCCAGTCGAAAGAACCCAATTCGACAATTGGTTGATGGAAAACTATACGTCTCCTTACAACATCGCCTTTAACTATAAATACGATGACAAGGAATCTGACAACAATTACAATCTGGCACCTGCAGAATATGACAAATCTATAGCTTTAGCTATTATGATGAAGCATATCTGGATGGATACCTATGCTGAACTTGCCGGGGAAGATTTCGTAAAATCATACTGCCCGCGCGTCATGCAACTTATCGGCTCACCCGCTTACAACTCTAAGGGTGAAGTAGTACAGGGTACTGCCGAGGGCGGTTTGAAGATTACGCTATATAATGTAAATATCATTGATATAGATAATCCGCTAATCGATGTAGAATCTCCCTACTGGGATCCTAACAATCCGGCAACCGCAAAAGACCTGAATAATTGGTTTTTCCACACGATGCACCACGAGTTCGGACATATTCTTCAGCAAAAGATGAATTATCCTACCGATTTTAACCTGATATCAGCAGCTGATTACAAAGCAGGGGACTGGATTAATGTAAAAGGAAATGATGCTCCCTCACTCGGTTTCGTTTCAGCGTATGCCAGTATGGAAGCTAACGAAGACTTTGTAGAAGTGCTTGCAGCTTATGTTACTCACTCTCCTGCTGGTTGGCAAAGCATTCTGGATTTAGCCAATGATAACGGTAAGGAGAAAATCCTTGCCAAGTTGGAAATAGTGAAAGACTACATGAAAGGTAGTTGGCAAATTGACCTTGATAAATTGCGCGACATCTTCCTTCGCCGGGCTGCAGAGATACATTCACTCGATTTAAGAGCTCTTAATTAAGAAATAGTATGAAAAAGATATTCAACTTATTATTCATGTCGTTAGCTGTCGCCTTATACTCCTCCTGTACATCGGAGGAAGAAGACTTGTTTGACCAGTCTTCGGCAGCAAGAATTGAAGCGGCAATAAAAGCAGACAAAGAGATACTGACAGGTGCAGCCAATGGGTGGTTGATGGAATATTATCCGTCTTCTTCCCAGCAATATGGCGGCTATACAATTCTGGTATCTTTTGCAGAAGACGGAAACGCAACTGTTGCAAGTGATGCCTTGGATGCTGACCAAACAGCAACTAGCACGTATAGCTTAAAACAAAGCGCTGGTGTAATACTCAGTTTTGACACTTACAATGAGGTAATGCACTTTTTCTCTGATCCTAAAAATCCCGCAGGTATCGGAACCAACGGAAAAGGTATGGAAGGAGATTTTGAGTTTAACATCATGGAAGCTTCCAAAGAGAAGGTAGTAATGGTGGGAAGGAAGACACAGTCCAGAATAGTAATGACTCCGCTGGCTGACGGAGTGGTTTGGAAAGACTTTCTTACCAAAATACAAGATGCAGATGAAATCTATTCTTCTTTTGTAGCATTCAAGTATGTTGAAGGTAGTTTTGAGGCATCTGCTACTGTTTCATATAGAAATATTACTATTACATATGACGAAGGCGATGCATCCAAAACCATTAATGCTCCCTATATTATTACTGAGGAGGGAAATCTCAAATTCTATGAACCCATAACTTTAAATGGTAAAACGATTGATGAACTAAAATATCTGCCGGATGACAAATATGGTACTTTTGTACCTATAGGAGAAGTCAATGGAGTTTTCACTCCCAAGTACCCGTTGACATATCAGCTACTAAACGGTGATTGGTATTTTGCAATGAGCGGCTTGGGCGATCCGAATGCTCTTGCAAGATGGGATGTTATTAAAACTCAGATAATTCCGCAACTCGCTCCATTAAACTATGTATTGTTCACGCCATACGACGATAAATTCATAGTGTTCTATTGGGATTGTGGTGGTGCAATCGGTTATTTGCTTTTCGATACTGTGACAGCAGGTGATTATCAAGTTTCACTTAGCTTTGCCTATTCAGGTAACTCTGTTGGAGTTAAATTCTGGAATGATTATTACTGGAATTATATGGTATATCCTTTCAATGACAAAACATTCGCATTATCTGCAGATAATGAAGAAAATCCGACTGTAATAACCATGACGGATAAATCTAATCCTCAAAATGCTATCAAGTTATACAAAGAGGAGATATTAGATCCGTTCAATAACTAAACGAAAGAGAAGAACTTATATCTCCGATATAAAGGAACAATCGTAAAAAATAATGGGACTGTCTAACAAGTTTAGCCAGTCCTTTTTTGCAGGCAAAAAGAAGGCT
>JAJQAY010000151.1 GCA_021203515.1 Bacteroides sp.
TTAGACAAATATTGTCTTTACGGTACACACAAGATTAAAACAGACAATTCCGAATCTTTTTAATTTGTCGTTCAACCGAAGCACCACAAACGTCGAATATATCTGCAATCTCCTGCACATTCATCCAAATGCTATCATCTTCAGCAGGTCTAAGAGCAATACGTACACTACCGGAATCTTTTGCTCCTATAATAACTTTACCTTCATCCATATCTATATAATTATGGGTTTAACGCTATTGTTTCCAATTCATCCAATTTTCCCGACAACTGTTGCATATCATTACGTATTTTATCATTCGTGATACGGGCATAAATCTGTGTAGTTTCTATATTCGTATGCCCCAACATCTTCGATACCGTTTCAATAGGCACTCCCTTTGCAAGAGTAACAGTTGTTGAAAATGTATGTCTTGCAAGATGAAAAGTAATATTTTTATTGATTCCACACAAATCCGCAATTTCTTTCAAATAAGAATTCAACTTTTGATTACTTAATACGGGCAATAATTCTCCTTTAGGTAATTGTCCTTCATACTTCTTTAATATAGCCAATGGAATTTTTAGCAGTGGAACATTCACCGGAGTATCTGTTTTTTTTGGCGACGCCTCATAATTCACGGCTTACCATCAAAGGAGACACAGATATCACTTGCTTTCAGTGTCTTTATATCAATGTAGCTAAGCCCCGTGAAACAAGAAAAAATAAATACATCCCGCACCTGTTCCAACCGTTTCGTTGGGAACTTTTTCTTCAATATTTTCTGTATCTCCTGTTCAGTCAGATAGCCTCTATCCACCCGTTTCAATCGAATCTTATAATTCATGAACGGATCAGTATAAATCCAGCCGTTATTCTTTGCCATAATAACAATCATTCGGAAAGTCTGCATAAATTTCGCGGTTGTATTCTCATTACATAAACTGACGGTACGCAGATACGTTTCTAAATCCGTAATGAACATATGATTGATTTCCTTCAAAGCAATATCCGTGATATTATACTTTGCTTTCATAAATTCTTCCATTCTCCTATAGCATCGGTCATACTTCGCCATAGTAGCAGCTGTTTTACTGATACAAACCAACTTTTGTGCATCTTCATTATGTTTCTTGAATAATTCCAAAAGAGTCCGTTGCTTGGCAGTAAAACCCAAGAACGCATTTCTTACTTGTAACAAACGACTCATGAATTTCAATATCACGATAGTGATTTTTCAAAGAAGTACGCATGTCCTCCAATAAATCATTCAACTGACGTGCTTTTAAAGAATTGCCAGCCGCTTTACCCAACTTCACATCCCACGCTTTTGGATCCACATTCAATTTAGAACTGAATTGCGTGACATCACCACTTACTGTCAGTCTGACCATTATGCAGACTGTTCCATCCTTGTTTACCTGATTCTTTCTAATGTAGAAGAGAATCTTAAATGTACTTTTGCTCATATACATTGTTTTTATGTCCGTAACAATGGGGTTATGATTTCCCACTGCAAAGGAACGATTAACAATTAGTTTATGAACGGACATCTAAGAGACAACGAGCGACAAATCAGAAACTTAGCATTAAAATCGTTACTATTTTATTTCGCTCAATTTTCAGTAACGATTTAGTAACACTACTTTGTCCAAACGGGGCATTTTCTTGTCTTTTGCTTGTCTGCCGACAAAATTAAAAAGTCCCGTAAAACCTTGATTTTACGGAACTTGTCTTAGCTTTTCACCATTTGTCTTTAGTGTTCAGCGGAGAGGGAGGGATTCAAACCCCCGGAACCTTTCAGTTCAACGGTTTTCAAGACCGCCGCAATCGATCACTCTGCCACCTCTCCAAAACTCCTCTTTCAAGAAGTGCTTTCCGTTGAAAGCGGTGCAAAGGTACAATACTTTTCCTAATTAACAAACATCTGCAACAAAATATTTTTCGAAAACAGACTCCCTCTTTATGCAATTACGGAAATTTTTCCGTAATTTTGCGCGCTCAAAAGGATAACATATCTAACCACTTTCAAAAAAAGAATATTATGGAATTGAACAAAACCTTTATTGACGGGCTTTGGAGTAAAGAAATCAATGTAAGCGATTTCGTTAGTAAAAACATCGCACCCTACACCGGGGACGCTTCTTTTTTGCAAGGACCTACCGAACGCACCAAGCGAATTTGGGACATCTGCCTGCAAGCACTGGAAGAAGAAAGAGCCAACAACGGTGTCCGCTCGCTAGACAATACCACCGTATCTACTATCACATCCCACAAGGCCGGCTATATCGACCGGGAGAACGAACTCATCGTCGGCGTGCAGACGGACGAACTGCTGAAGCGCTCTATCAAACCTTTCGGCGGCATCAACGTAGTGGCAAAGGCTTGCCGCGAAAACGGCATGGAGGTGGACGACCGGGTAAAAGACATCTTCACGCACTATCGCAAGACGCACAACGACGGTGTGTTCGACGTATATACCGAAGAAATCCGTTCGTTCCGTTCGCTGGGCTTCCTCACCGGACTGCCCGACAACTACGCTCGCGGACGTATCATCGGTGACTACCGCCGTCTGGCCATGTACGGCATCGACCGCCTCATCGAAGCTAAGCAAAATGACCTGCACAACCTGACCGGCCCGATGACCGAAGCACGCATCCGCCTGCGCGAAGAAGTGGCAGAGCAAATCAAGGCGCTGAAGGACATCAAGGTGATGGGCGAATACTACGGCCTCGACCTCAGCCGTCCCGCCACATCGGCTCAGGAGGCTGTGCAGTGGGTATATATGGCTTATCTTTCTGCCGTAAAGGAGCAGGACGGTGCTGCCATGTCGCTGGGCAACGTATCTTCTTTCCTCGACATCTTCATCGAATACGACTTGGCTCACGGCAAGATTGACGAAACCTTTGCCCAGGAGTTGATTGACCAGTTCGTCATCAAACTGCGTATGGTTCGCCACTTGCGTATGCAGTCCTACAACGATATATTTGCCGGAGACCCCACTTGGTGACCGAAGCCATCGGCGGACGTTTCAACGACGGTCGTGTGAAGGTGACGAAGACCTCTTTCCGCTTCCTGCAAACGCTGTACAACCTCGGCCCCTCGCCCGAACCGAACATGACGGTGCTGTGGAGCCCCGAACTGCCGGAAGGTTTCAAGGATTTCTGCGCGAAAGTATCCGTAGACACCAGTTCCATCCAATACGAAAACGACAACCTGATGCGCGAAGTACGCAACTGCGACGACTACGGCATCGCCTGCTGCGTATCCTATCAGGCCATCGGCAAGCAAATCCAGTTCTTCGGAGCGCGTGCCAACCTTGCTAAAGCCTTGCTGCTTGCCATCAACGGCGGACGTTGCGAGAATACCGGAACCGTGATGGTGAAGGGCATCCCGTGCTGACCAGCGACACGTTGAAATACGAGGAAGTAATGTCCAACTATAAGAAGGTGCTGACCGAGATTGCCCGTGTCTACAACGAGGCAATGAACATCATCCACTACATGCACGACAAGTATTATTACGAGAAAGCCCAGATGGCCTTCATCGATACCGACCCGCGCATCAACCTGGCTTATGGTGTGGCCGGACTTTCCATCGCTATCGACTCGCTGTCTGCCATCAAGAACGCCAAGGTCACTGCCCGCCGCAACGAAATCGGCCTGACGGAAGGTTTCGACGTTGAAGGCACTTATTCTTGCTTCGGTAATAATGACGACCGCGTAGACCACCTCGGTGTGGACTTGGTATATTACTTCAGCGAAGAGTTGAAGAAATTGCCCGTTTACAAGAACGCCCGCCCCACCCTGTCATTGCTGACGATTACTTCGAACGTGATGTACGGCAAGAAGACCGGTGCCACTCCCGACGGACGTGCCAAAGGCGTGGCTTTTGCTCCGGGCGCCAACCCGATGCACGGACGCGACAAGAACGGCGCCATCGCTTCGCTGAGTTCCGTTGCCAAGTTGCGCTACCGCGACTCGCAGGATGGTATCAGTAATACGTTCTCTATCGTTCCGAAGTCACTGGGCCACACGGCGGAAGAGCGTGTGGAAAATCTGGTGACGATGATGGACGGTTACTTTACGAAAGGCGCGCACCATCTGAATGTGAACGTGCTGAACCGCGAAATGTTGGAAGATGCCATGGAGCATCCCGAGAAGTATCCGCAACTCACTATCCGCGTTTCGGGTTATGCCGTGAACTTCGTGAAATTGAGCCGCGAACACCAGTTGGAGGTTATTAGTCGTTCGTTCCACGAAAGAATGTAGACTTCAGAGTTCAATATTTCAGGCACGGATTACACGGATTTCACGGATTAAGATTATCAATTCCGTACTATCCACATAGTTCGTGCTTTCTTTTTATGATATACAATTATGATTAAAGTTCATTCATACAAATCAATGGGTACATTCGACGGTCCGGGTCTTCGGCTCGTCGTTTTCCTTCAAGGCTGTCCGTTCCGGTGCTTGTATTGCGCCAATCCCGATACCATTGACGTGAAAGGAGGCAACCCTACCCCTGCCGAAGAAATCCTACAAATGGCAATCAGCCAGAAAGCATTCTTCGGGAAGAAAGGAGGGGTTACGTTCTCCGGCGGCGAACCGACCTTGCAGGCAGAGGCCTTAATCCCTCTGTTCAAGGAGTTGAAGGCCAACGGCATCCATATCTGCCTCGACACCAACGGCGGCATTTGGAATGAAAAGGTAGAGGAATTGCTCGGACTGACGGATTTAGTTCTGCTCGACGTCAAAGAGTTCAACCCCGAACGCCACCACGCACTGACCGGACGCAGCAACGAGCAGACCTTGCGTACTGCCGCCTGGCTGGAAGAGCGTCAGCGCCCCTTCTGGCTGCGCTACGTTTTAGTGCCAGGCTACAGCGATTTTGAGGAAGATATTCGCTGCATGGGAGAGCACTTCGGAAAATATCAGAGCATACAGCGCGTAGAAATACTCCCCTATCGCCGCTTAGGAGTGCATAAGTATGAGGCCATGGGTTGGGATTATCAACTGAAAGAGGTTAAAGAGAATACGCCGGAACAATTAGAACAAGCAGAAAAGCTATTCAAAGAGTATTTTCAAACGGTAATAGTGAACTAAAATTCCCTACTCTCCACATATACACTCTGTTATTCAGCGAAGTGAAGTAACTTAACTCCCCTCCTCCTGGGAGGAGGAGAATTGAGATAGTACTGTTATATAACTATGCTGTATATGCGGAATAGATTCTTCGCTTCGCTGAATGACAGAATGATAAGCTAGTATGTTAATCGAATACCCCCTGCAACGTAAAGTTACACGGATTCTCCTTCCTTATCGTCTGAATATCCGAGCCATCATCGAAGAAATAAGACACACCCGGCTCTACATATATACCTATCCTATTACTTATATTATACTGTGCACCCACTGCTCCCATTACAGAGAATTGCAGTGGTTTCACCGTCTCGTCCTTGCTGCCAATCTTTCCGTAGATACACTTCTCCATAGCACCACCTGCCGAAACATACATCGTGAACGCCTTCTTATCTACAAAATTCCAGTTGGCCCGCAAAGGAATACCCAGATAATGCAACTTCTGGCTAACCTTCTCCGCGTTTCTTGCAAACTTCACATCCGAAGCCAGATAAGTATAAGTCAGACCGGTTTCTACCGAGAACCCTTTTGCCAGTCCCTTCCGCACGGAAAGGCCGAAAGTCAACGGTTGCTTGTAGTCAATATCCACAATCTGATTGGCATCCTCTTGCAAATAAGGCATACCGTCTTTAAACACTAATTCTTTCCCATTAGGTACATTCAAGATACCGTTTGCCATCGTAGTAAGGTCGGCTTTCTCTGCATAAAGGCCTGTGGAGGGACTGTTCTGCATATCGTTACCCGCCATATCATCACCGGAAACCAATCCGCCATTGTTGCCCACCGACAACCCCACCGACCAGCCGCGTGACGCAGAAGCCGACTTCTTCTTTCCAACCGGCAACTGCAACTTATCTCTGCTCGACGGACGACGCTCCACCCGTTTCACCCCACCCGTCTCTTTTTGAGTGGTCGTTTCTTCCTGAATAGCTACTGCCTCTTCATAGTCTTGCAGTTCCTCTTCCGTATCCCTCATCTGTTGTACCACGAGAGAATGTCATCCACTCGTCTGCGACGCCCCACCCTGCGCATGACAAACAGCCTCCGGAGTTTCGGCCTGCACGGCAGGAAGTTGTTGTTCGGGAAGTACGTCGGGCGCCACGGCCAACGACGGAGTAGCCGCATTCCGTACCTCGTCGCCCGCCGGACTTTGCAGCAACCACAAGCTGACAGAAGACACCGCCACAAGCGTCACTGCCGCCGCAGCCACCGCCCACTGACGGAACGGAATTACCCGCCTTCCGCCGGCAACCGGAGATTTAGAGACAGACAAATCCTTCTCCAATCGTTCCCAACCGGAAGCGGGTAACGGTTCGGAATAATCTTCCAACCGTTCCTTTATCTTACGCATCCACATTTCCTCTTCCATACTTTTCTTCATTTAGGCATTCTTCTTCAACCACTCCCGTACTTTTGTTGCCAAGGTGGCTTTGGCACGTGCCAATTGCGAGGCAGATGATTTCTCATTGATACCCAGCAATTCGGCTATCTCCTTGTGAGGTTTCTCTTCAAAGATATATAAGTTGAATACGGTGCGATAACCGGCAGGCAGTTCGCTGATAAACTGCATCAGCACCTTCTGAGGAATGGCATCTACCGACAAAGCATCCGGTTCTTCATATGTTTCGGGCACATCGTCCAATGCTGCCGACTGGCTCATCACATCATTCCGCCGCAAATATTACAGTACCGTATTCACCATTACACGTTCCATCCACGCCCGGAGCGAACCTTCTCCCCGCCAAGTGAACTTATCGAAAGAATCTAATATCTTCAGGAAACCGTCATGCATCAAGTCTTGTGCCGTTTCGCGGTCGCCGGCATAACGCAGGCACGCACCGAGCATCCGCCCGCATACCGCTCATACAGTTCTTTGCGGGCAAAGTTATCGCCTTGCCTGCAGCGTTCTGCCAGTTCCTGTTCTTCCATCCTTTCTTTTAACACGTGTTTATCTTATAAATGCAACGGGCACAAAAATACTGCATCAAGGAGATAAGATTTTCATTCTTTGGTTTCTTTAACAAACTTCTGTGCAGTATTCACTCCTATCCCGCATTTTTCGGATACAATACTTAAAATTGAATTAACAAATAAAAAACCTACTTATGAAGAAATTGAGCATAACACCGGCTGTATTGTTGCTACTGTTTGTTACGATGCCCTTGTTACAATCTTGTCTGGATGATTGGGATGGAGACGACCAACCGTCAATCACTATCGGTACGATACGGATTATCGATGGAAAGGGCTATTTTTTTTTGCTTTGGATGAAGGAACCAAAATGTATCCCGGAGATACCACATACGTCAATAACTATCCCCTGACAGAAGGACAGCGTACATTTATCTACTTCGACCTGCTGGATGAGAAGGTAACCGGATACGACTATAATGCCAAAATCAGGCACATCGAGGATATCCTGACAAAAGACATCTACTCCATGCCTGCCGAAAAAGCGGACAGCATCGGCGACGACCGCATCAACATTACCAATATGTGGTTTACGGAGAACTACCTAAACATTCAATATCAGCTATACCACAGCAACAGCACCGACAAGAAGCACATGCTGAACCTGGTAGTGAACGAAGCATCGGAAGGTGAGAACGACAAAGAAGGATACTTCACGCTGGAGTTTCGCCAGAATGCATTCAATGACGAGCAGATTATGCCGGGCACAGGACTCGTCTCCTTCAAGTTGGACAAGATAGCCGGACAAATAGAAGGCAAAAAAGGCCTGAATATCCGCTTCAAGAGCCTGTATGAAGGTGAGCGTTATCAAACAATCGACTTCAAGAATAGCCCTAAATAATCACGGCTTTAAAAAGAACATAAGAAAGAAACGGAAAAAGAAGGAAAAGCGACCGCATAAATCCGGAAAGAAAAGGGACGAGGACTTGTTCTTCTCCCTGAAAATTACCTATTTTCAGGAAAGAGGCATTACGCTCTATCAACAATCGCTTGAAACGATAGCAAGCCATGTGTCGCATATAGCCCATATAGGAGTTAGCTACACAGGAGATATACAACAGTTCGTCTCTGTTCATTTCTTTATTCAGTCCTGACAAATACCGGTCTATCCCCGCCATGCGCTTACTGATGCGCGACTTTATCTTCCGCAAAAGATACCGCCGGTAGGGTTTCACAAAAACACCGAGGAAAGCACTTCCTTTGTGCATCTGTTGCAGGAACACTTTATTGGGATGTAACGTAAGTCCCAATTCTTCTTCCAGAAAACTACGTAATTGTGGAATAAGTAGCGACAGATGCTTCCGGTTCTTTCCTATAATAAAGAAATCATCCACGTATCTTCCATAATATTTTTCACCGAGAGTACGTTTCACGAACTGGTCCAGTACATTCAAATAGACATTACTAAAGAGTTGCGAAGTCAAATTTCCGATAGGCAGTCCCCGCCCTTCCGGCACATGAAACAGGCTTTTATCGTAGGGCAATCCTTCCCAATCTTTGGTAGACCCTCTGACTTCACAGTTAAAAGTAGGGTCGTTAAAGATAATTTCCCGCATCAGATACTCCAGCAAGTCGTAGTCCAACACATCCTCCCAATACCTACCGCTATCATCTTTCCGCCTGGCATAGCGCTGCAGGGTATCCATCACCAAGTCATATAGTTTCTGCCTGACGATATGCATAAAATATCCCCTGATATCTAACTTCAGCACGTAGCAAGTACGCTTCCAGTTATCCGAACAGGCACGCAAATGATGCTCAAAACGTTGTACTCCATAAAGGGTTCCCATTCCTTTACGGCACGAATAACTATCCATTATAAAAGTACGTTCAAAAATGGGGCGGTATAGTTATAGAGCAAGTGATGCACCACGCGGTCGCGGAAGTTAGCGGCAAAGACTTCCCGTTTCACGGCATCACCGGTAATGAAACAAACACTCCTCCCCACCTTATAAGTCCGGTCACGAAGTTCCTCATACAGCCTGATGAGGTTCTCTTCCAGATTAAACTCGAACTCAAGCTGGCTGCGTGTATTTCTTTTGTTTTTCCGTGCATCATAGTAGGCACGAAACACATCATACAGTAGAGGGTCTTCCTTCATAACTCTTCTGCCAAGAGGCTAATTGTTTGGAAATAGACTCTGTCATCAGCGAAGCATTGGCATAGGCTTTCAATGGCAGTTGTTTCAAATCGTGCAGCAAGCGCAGTTGCAGTTTCACTGCCACCAGTTTCTCCCGTGCTTCGGTAATCGTTTCTACCTTCTGCCGGGTAGTATTGGCGCGATAGATAAGGGTTAATATTGTTATTAAATCCTTCTTCAGTGTTTCTCCCAGGGTATAGCGATAATCACGTTGCACATCTTTTACGGCTTGATACGCAAACAGCAGCAAGTCATACGTAGCTTTATACACAGGAAGTTGATTATAAGTAGCCATTATTTATATAAAATTCTTTGATTATTCTGCCAACCTGCGCTTTAGTTCCATCAAGAACAACATGCACTCCACCGGAGTCTTGCTCTCGATACTAAACCGACGAATACATTCGGCAACGGTTCCATTATCGTCTTTTGCCGGTGTGGCGGTAGGTGTCACCGCTTTGGTTGCCGGTTCAGCAGCCGGAATATCAGGATAGGGATTTGTTTTTTGATTTCGCCCGTTGTCAGGAAGAGCCAACGGCACCGCTTGCTTCCAAGCCTCAAACTCGCCGGCCACCGTAGGCAATGCGGCAAATATCAGACGGTCTTCCTGCTGCAACACGATTTTGCAATCTTTCAGCACGTTTTCGACAGCCGAGACCGGAAAACCCAGCGAAATAACATCCTGCTTCACAGCAATCACCCATTTACGGGTGGCCTTATAAGGATGTATCTGCATGGAGAAGGCATATGCCGATTTTTCATAGGCACGCCAGAATATCCCTTCACGCAGCAGAATAATAGTATTCTGATTGCTGTTTTCCATTTGAATGATTTCCTTTACAGTCATATTGGTTTATTATAGTATTAAAAACTAAGTTCAACAAATAAAATCCTCCCCTCCACGCTTGGAAGGGAGGATTCACAAACAAACAAAAACTGCACGGATGGTGATTCACATCCTCATCCGGCCCAACAAACCGAAGGTTTTGTGCCAAGGAGAGAAGAATTCCCCCTTAATAACCTGCGGTATACTATACAAACTAAAGTTCGGTTCTGTAAGTTCTCGGACACACCGCACAGGAAACGCGTTTGAGCGGTTGGTGTTGTTCACCGGGTTCACCCAATTCGCGTTCGTGTTCAGAAAGCCTCCGTTCTGCGACGTGGCAGAGTACGGCGAGGCCGACCAGGCATAGCACCCCATCCAACGTTGTTGACGTGGCCGTCGTAGCCGCCGCGATAGCCGGCTGCCGGGTAGAAGGCCACATTGCTCGCATCTGCTGCCGCAGCATCACCGGTGGTAAAAAATCTGCGTCCCCAAACTCCGAATTTACTATCTGTGAAACCTATTGAACCATCAGTCTGATTATAATCATCACCGCTCACCACATTATAATCGGCTACAACACTTGTGTTATAAGCTGTCGTCCCCTTCGTGAAATTAGTCCACGCATCTTATGGTGGCATATGATAACCATAGGGACATGGATCATAAATCGTCTTTGTTATGGAATTTACGGTACCCAATATCTGGCTGGTAAGTTCATTTGTCAATCCACTGCCCCACAACTTATTAGATGCTTTCCAAGGAACAGACCCTTGTGTAGCACCTTTTGCCGGATGCGCCGCATAAATCCAGTTATAAGAAGGATTAGTACCGTCACCACCACTTGCAACAAGTTTATCATTATCGTCACGCAATATAAATACCAAAGGATTCTTCACAGCATATGCAAGATGTAGTTTTACCCCGTTTTGCGTAACATCCGTCGTTATCCCCACACTATTTTTCACCTGATACTCATTCTTCCCTATCAACACCCCTTGTGCATCGTAAACTGGAACAATATTCGCGTCATCCTTCCTCTCCATTACCCCTGCTCCCGGAAATGGATCTTTACGACCAAACTGGAAATATACGCCATATGTCTTTATTGCTTCGGCTGCAACCTTGGTGGCCGCACCACTGGCAGAACCCAAATTACGATCCATTATATTATATGAACGTTTTGTTATGGTAGCCCAATCAGCAACTGTTCTTGGTCTCGTATCATATTTTTGCACTTTAATATTGTTCTGGTCGAACGCTGCAGTTGTCCAGATATGCCAACTCCAAAGGGTTCCTGTTCCATTTTTTGCAGCAACTACCGCATTTCCTTCAGCAGCCCCACCTATTTTGAATACAATATAGCCATTCTTGGAATAGCCTACATATTCCACTGTACGCGCTGCTCCTTCACGGGTTTCCCATACAAGGGCGGCATTAGTAGGCGTAATTTTGTCATTTAAGGGGATATCGGCTCCTGTATAAGATATCTGCGCCGGAGTTGCTGCACCATTACCACGCACAGTAGCTTTGAAGCGATACCACTTATTTGTATCACTGGTTTTAACGACATAACAATTGGCGGTTTTCGTTCCGGCAGCACTTAAATCTTTTCCTATCAACACGCGGCCATCGTTCAGGTTCGTGCCTTTGATAACAGCATTCACTGTGTACTTCGTATTGCGCACCACATTAAAATCACCGGCATTACTGCCTGCTCCCAAATAAATAGTATAAGCCACATCACGGGCTGTAGCATCCTTTGGCTTATAACTACCTTCTATCAGAATGTAAGTAGCCGTAGCAGGCACATTTCCTTCGCAACGGTCTTTCCAGTCCGTCAGGCTGTTGCTACCCGTCTTATTCTCCGGAATATACCACGCAATGGTCTTGGAATTATCGCTCGTATAAGTAGTAAGTTCTGCTGCTACCGGAGCGGTAGCGGCAGACTCTACATAATAGAGCTTTTTCGCCACGTTCATCAACTTCACGGAAGTCACGGTAAATGCATCACCTGTATTCGGAGTAGTCAGGTTCAGGCTGACCTTAGCGACCGAACGGGTTAACTGAACCGTGAGGGAAGCATTATCAACATTGGAATCAAAATCATTCTTATAACCACACATCGGCAAATTCTCTCCTGTGCCTTTCCCCGAGGTTACTTCGGCAGCCAGTTTCTTAAAGTCGGACAACGCACTTCCATAAGTAACCTTACCGGTCAAATCGCCGACATTAGCCAATACATATACGGTGCACGTCCCGTTTCCCGACGCCAATGAAATATCGGCCGTGAGTTTATTGTCCGTCAGCGAAACATATTCGCTGTATTTCAACTTACTATCGCCATTAGCAAACTGAAACACGCAAAACTCGCTCACCACGTTTTCCTGGGCGTCAGTCAGCGTACCTGCACGGGTTTCAGCCCTATGCACCACTGCACCGGCTTCCTCACCCAGCACTAAGTCTAAGGAGTTGTCACCGCGAGCACGGGTCAGGCTTCCGGCTTCCTGCATAGGTGTCGTGCTGAGCGAAAGCGCTACAGGTGTCGTCACAACATCAGGAATAATGTTACCCTATTCTTGCTCTTCGTCCGTACAGGAACAAAGGGAGAATAACATCCAAAGTCCAAAAATTCTTGTTACTTTCATGCTTATTTCTCTTTCATTTTTTAGTTTCGGAATTGTCTGTTTTAATCTTGTGTGTACCGTAAAGACAATATTTGTCTA
>JAJQAY010000091.1 GCA_021203515.1 Bacteroides sp.
CGATAACGGGGGAGCCGGAGGGGGTGAGTACCCCCCACCGGGGGGGGTGGGAGGTAGAGGAAGATACCTTTGAAAGAATGATTTCTCCGCCTTGTGTTCTCTACCACCCCGCCCTTCGGGCACCCACTCCTCCCAGGAGGAGGGGAATGAAATTACTATGCTTCCCATTCATATCATTCGTTGTTACTTCATCCCCAACGACTGTATATACCCCTCCTGCACCACGCAATTCTGCAATTTGCACGCCTCGATGAAGTCCGTCATGGCCTTGCGGGCCATTGCCTGGTCGGGGCGGGCCTCACGGATTTCCTTATACGTGGTGCGCGGCGCTTCGGAGAAATATACGATATTCGCCCAGTTCTCCGGCGGAGTGATGCCCACGAAACTGGAGCCATCCATTTTCTTATACGGCCAGAAGGTATAACCGATATTATTCTCGCGCATCGTCCGGCAGAAAGCAGCCTGCCATTCGTCGGTGTTATGGCCGATTTCGCCCATATACATCGGCAGGTTCACGCTGTCGCGGAAGCTGATAAAGTTCTGAATGGCCTCTTTGGTGGGCTCACCGCCATAGCGATGGCAAGTATACATTATCTTATCATCGAACTTGGAGTCCTTGAAGGGCTTGAAGTTACCGTTCCATTGCGACCCACCCAGCAGGATGATGTGGTTCTTGTCCACCTCGCGGATGGCGGCGACGCCCATCTTGTACGCCTCTTCGAGCTTGCCGTTCAGCTCTTCCATATTCTCGAAATAGGGGGCTATCGGTTCGTTGAAGAGTTCGTAGCCGAGTATCACCGGCTCATTCTTGTAGCGGTCGGCTATCTTGCGCCAGATGTCGCAATAGAGTTTCTGGCTTGCCGCACTCTCGAACAGCCAGGGATAGCCGTAGCTGTCGTCGATATTGTCGCCCGTTTGTCCGCCCGGGGCGTCGTGCATATCCAGAATGAGGTAAAGGTCGGACTCGCGGCACCACTTCACCACGCTGTCCACGCGGGCAAAACCGTCTTGATTGGCGGTAAGGCCCATATAATCTTCGTCGGTGAAGGGTTTATAGTGGAAAGGCAGGCGGATGGTGTTGGCGCCTGCCCCCTTGATGAACTGTATGTCGGCACGCGTCACGTAGTTGTCTTTAAAGGCTTTCCAGAACTCGGCGGTGAAGTCCGGGCCCACCAGTTGGCAGAACATCTCATTGATGAAGCGTCCGGAGTTGGTTTTGTTGAAACGGAACATATAACCTTCCGGGTTCAGCCAGTTGCCCAGGTTGGTGCCTTGAATAAAGAGTTTGGAACCGTCGGGCTTTATCAAGTCCGGGCCCTGAATGGTTACAAATGCGTCGGCAGGGGCTTGCTGCACTGCCTGTTTCTCGCTACAGCCCGTCATACCCAAAGATAACAGGGCGATGGAGAGGCTCGTTACTAATACATGTTTCATGGTAATCAAAATAAGAGTATGTTACTAGAGTTATTTCTTCCAAAGATAAGAGCCTACCGACTTGGCGGGCAACTCACAGTCGAGGTGCTCCTTTCCGTCTGCCGTCAGGCTGAACTGGGCCACGGCATCACTCTCGTTCAATACAACAAAAGCGACCGTTCCATCGGGATTTTCAAAGGCTGAGTACATCAGCGGTGTCTCGGCATTGGCCTCACTGCCGATGCGGAAAGCACCCGGCTTCACCACGGCGGACAGATGGCCGATGATGTAATAGTGCGAGTTGTAAGTCATCGTTTTGTAGTCGGAGCTGTCAATATCTACGGCACCGTAGCAAGTGCGGCAACCGCCCTCACGATTGGGGCCACGTTCGCTGTCCAGCATCAGGTTCCACACGATGACGCCCTTGCGCCAGTTGTTGACGGTTCCCAGGGCGACTTCGCGCACATCTTCCATCAGGCGTTCTGCAGGTTGCGTCCGTCGTTCCACATGCCGATGGAGGTTTCCGTAAAGATGAGCTCTTTATCGGGACGCTGACACCGGATGTCGTTCAGTTCTTCCCGGTTTCCACCGTAGTTATGATAGGCAGCACCGGTCAGGAAGGCGGCAGCCGCTTCATCGTCGTATATCTTGACCGGATAATCGTTCTGCTCCGGCATGTTGTCGTAGTTATAGTTGTGGTCGAAAGCATAAATCTTGGTATCCAGTCCGGCAGACTTGAAGGCTGGGCCGAGAGCTTCTTTCACGAAAGCCAGTTCTTCTTCCCAACCCATGAACAAGGAAGCGGAATTTCCCCTATTCAACGGTTCATTTTGGGGAGTTACCGAATATATCTTGATGCCTTCGTTGCCGAAAGCCTGCACCCACTTCACAAAATAGGCGGCGTAATCCTTATAGTAATCCGGATTTAGCTGGCCACTCGTCCAGGAGTCGAAAGGTAGCTTCTCGTCCAGGTTATTCACCTCCATCCATCGGGGGCAAGTCCACGGAGAGCCTAATATCTTGATAGTGTAGTTGATGGCGAGTATCTCTTTCAGGATGGGTATCACGTATTCCTTCTCCTCACTCTGCAAGGCGAAGTTATCGAGGCCCGGCGTATCGCAACAAGTGTATTCGCTCAGGGAGAAATCGGAGCAGCCGATGGAGATGCGGATATAACTAAATCCCAGGCCATCTTCCTCCGAGAAGGTTTGAACAAGGAATTTGGTACGTTCGGCGGGTTCCATCCTCCTCAGGTTGTAACAAGTGGAGCCGGTGACGGCAGCGCCAAAGCCATCCATCTCCTGATAGCGTACGGAAGGGTTCAGGGTGATGACGGAAGGAAACTGGGGTTTGGTTGAGAGGTCCAAAGTAGTTTGGTTGAAACTTTGTGTTCGGTCGGCAGTGGTGATGTACACTTTTGCCTTGGTGCAAGCGGTTACTGTAGTCAGTACACAACACGCCAGGAAAAGGGGGAGTTTTGATTTCATGGTACTATAATTAATGGTCGATTAAACTTTCTCAAAGGTAGAAAAGATAGGAATAGGTAGTATGTGCCGATTGGGAATAGGTGGAGTTGATGAAGTGCAATTCACCATCAAACCATTGTATTACAATAAATTAATGTAGAGCAGTGAAAGCTAAAAAGTGGATAGGAAAAGGGCGAATGACGTATGGTTAGCGTATCATCATCAGCCGGGTTTCGAAGTCTTCGCGTGAAATACGAGCCTTGTTTTTCACTTTTGCCCGGTAATTATAGATGGTATTGACGGAATAACGAAGGAATTCGGCTATCCGCGAACTGCCGTCAATGCCCAAACGTATCAAAGCAAAGATGCGCAGCTCCGTGTTCAGCAGTTCGCCTTTGCGGAGCACAATTCGTTCTTCGGGTTGCAACAGGTCGTTGAACTTCTCCACAAAGTCGGGGGAAAGACGCAGAAAGGCGGTGTCGAAGTTCTCATATAGGTCTTTCAGTCCGCTGTCGAGCACTTCGCGGGAGCGCACCATCTTCAGCAACTCTTCCGTTTGTCCGGTGGTAATCTTCTTGTTCACCATGCGGCGATAAGCATCCAGGCGGTCGATGTAGGCGGAACACAAGTTGAGGAAGCGGCCGATATACTCTTCCTTGATATGGTTGGAGATTTCCAACTGTTCGTTGGTCTGCTCCAGGTGATTGCGTGCGGCGGCAAGCCGTTTCATCTGACTGTAGATATAGAATACGGCGGCTATCAGCAAGAGGGTGGGCGCGCTAATCAGTAGCAGATACAAGCGCAACCGTTCGCTCTGCTTCTGCTGAACGGCCTGATAGGTGAGGTCTATCAGCGAAAGGATGCCTGCCGTCTGCAAACTACGGCTGCTGGCGTTGTAATGGTTCGTCTCGTCCCATGAGAAGCGGATATACTGATAGGCACGTTCGAGTTCACCTTCTTCATAGAGCAACTGGGCGAGGTTCCACAAGGAGGCGTGGTCGGTGATTGCCAGGCGAATATCGGTCAGGGCGGACAAGGTGAGATAGCGCCTTTCTTCTTCTTTGTTTTGCAAGTGGCGGTAAAGCTGGGAACGGTGGTAAGTAATCGGGGCATATTCGGGAGTATTGGGTTGCACGCCTGCCAGACGGGCGTCATTGATTTGCAAGGCTTCTTCCAGGCGTCCGGCGGCGACTACCCGCTTTTCTTTCCGTTCCAGATAGAGGGCGGACGTCGGTTCAAGAACTTGCATCAGCGAGTCGTCGTAGCAGACAGACAGTTTCCGGTAGCGGTTTCGGAAAGAAGCATCCTGCGTATAAGTGCCCGACTCGCTGTAAAGGCGGAAATAACTCCGGTAATAATCGGGCAGAAGGCGGGCGGGCAATGTGCTGCGACGGACTTGTTGCAACAGTTCCGCCGCTGCCTGATACATGCCGGTGGAAGACATCAGATAAGCGAGTTCGAGGCGGGTTTCATCGGCGGCAACCTGCTGTCCGTGGCGCACTGCCCAATGCAGGTTACAGTCTAGGTAATGGATGGCGGAGTCGCAGCGATAGGCGTGGTATTCTTTATAAATTTCGCCATTCCATCGGAAGAAATCAATGCTTGCGGTATCTGCATTCTGCAACTGTTGCTTCAACCGGGCGATGCGCTCCTCGCGGACATCGACATAACGCTCGTGCGCACCGATGACCTCATCGAGCGCGGCCGTCAGTGCAGCCGTCGACAAGGAGTCTGTGTGTGCAGCCGCGTGTTCCAACGCCATTGCACCCCAAAGACAAAACAACAGTGTTTTCCAGTTCATGGCAACAAATATAATAAGAAATCCTGCAAGGGAGTATCAACCTGAAAAATACTTTCCTATATTTGTGGCATAAACCCCAAATACATTTTGTTATGAAAAACCAGTCTCTCCAACGGGTTGCCGCAGTCGATGTGTTCCGCGCCCTCACCATGTTCCTCATGCTTTTTGTGAACGACATTCCCGGATTAAAGAATATTCCCCACTGGCTGATGCATGCCGAGATGAACGAAGATATGTTAGGATTTTCCGATGCCATCTTCCCGGCTTTCCTCTTCTGCATGGGCATGTCCGTATCGTTTGCCATCCAAAACCGCTACAAGAAAGGAGATACGACGCTGCAAGTCATTGCGCGCGTCTTTTGGCGGACGGTGGCGCTCATCGCCATGGGGCTGTTCTCACTCAATAGCGGCGGCATAGAAGGCGGACTCTCGCACGCCTGGTTTACCATCCTCATGGTCATTGGCTTCTTCCTGACTTGGGGAGTTTATCCGAAGGCGGAAGGTACAAAAAGACCCTTTTCACCGTGATGAAGGTGGTGGGTGTGGTCTTGCTTGCTTTTCTCGTCATTTATAAGGATATGAACGGGAAACCTTTCCACATTGGCTGGTGGGGCATCCTCGGGCTGATTGGTTGGACGTATGCCGTGTGTGCAGGTATTTATCTGTTTACCCGCGAAAGTCTTCGTAAAAATGCGATTGCCTGGTTTGTGGTGATGGTGCTTGCTGTGGTCAGCCACTCCGGACTTATCCCGCAGGAGTATGGAAGCCGCATCGTTCTGCTGCCTTTCATTCCGAGCGACTGGACGCTGCACGCTTTCGGTATGTCGGGCTTGCTCACTTCGTTGTTGATGCAGCGTTATGCCAGCCGTGAGCATCCGGGCCGGTTTATCGGTATGCTTTGCATTCTCGGTGCAGGGATGCTTATTCTGGCGTTGGTGTCGCATCCGTACTGGATTATCTCGAAGATACAAGCCACTCCCACCTGGCTGTTCTATTGCCTTGCCGCATTCTTCCCGCTGTTCGGCTTCTTCTACTGGCTGACGGATGTGAAGAACAAGACGAAGTGGTTCGATGTTATCAAGCCGGCCGGTACGGCTACGCTGACTTGCTATATTATTCCTTATCTGTGGTACTCTGTCCAGCAGTTGCTAGGCTGGTACTATCCGGAGGTTTTGGGAAGCGGTATGCCGGGATTGCTCCGGTCGCTGGTTTTCTCACTCGTCATCGTATGGATAACGGGGGTGTTGGTGAAGGGAAAGATTAAGTTGAAGGTTTAACCCCTCGTTCCCCTGAAGGGGAAGGAGAATAGTTTTGCGATATAAGATGTTACAAGTTCAAGCTCCTAATGGTGAAGAAAGGGTGTTGCTGCACTCTTGTTGCGCGCCGTGCTCTTCGGCAATCATTGAATGTATGCTGGCAAACGGCATCCGTCCCACTGTGTTCTATTGCAATCCCAATATTTATCCGAGGGAAGAGTACGAGATACGAAAGAATGAGGCTATTCGCTTTGTAACCTCAAAAAACCTTGATTTCATCGATGCCGACTATGATTATGAACGTTGGCGCAACACGATGCAAGGCCTGGAGAATAAGCCGGAACGTGGAGGACGTTGTCTGAAATGCTTCACCCTGCGCCTGACGGAAACGGCACGGTATGCCTCGGAGCATGGGTTCTCCGTGTTTACCACTACCCTGGCCTCTTCCCGCTGGAAGAGCCTCGACCAGATAAACGAAGCAGGGCGGCATGCCGCCGCCCTTTATCCCAGTACTATCTTTTGGGAACAGAACTGGCGGAAAGGCGGACTGCAAGACCGCCGCAACCAGCTCCTCAAAGAATACGACTTCTACAACCAGCAGTACTGCGGATGCGAGTTCAGCATCCGCCGCCCGGAGGAAGCCCCGAAATGAACTAAATGCCCGTATCCACCGGATTTTCGTCCGGGAAAAGAGGACTATAAAGGACGGTACGTTTCAAGACCTGCAACTTGCCGTCTTTCACAAACTCTTCCCCTCGCTCGGAAAGATGTTTCACCATCGCTTCGCGCATCTGCAACAACTGGGATTGATACTTCTTCTCCTTGACGAGGTTCTTCAACTCGTGCGGGTCTTTGGACAAATCGAACAGTTCTTCGTCACCGGTGTGAAGACGCCAGATATATTTCATCTTCCCGTCCGTCAGTGCACACCAGTAGTTGTCAGGACTATAGCAGGCGGCATGTTCCAAATCGATGTATTGGCGCCAATGTTCCTTATCCCCTTTCATCAAAGTCAGCAGAGACTGCCGTCCATATCGGCAGGTACGGCTCCTCCTGCCAGTTCGAGGAAGGTAGGCAGCAAGTCGCGCAATTCTACGGGCGCTTCCACTTTCTGCCCTTTGGCAAAGTTATAGTTGGAAGACCACTTCACGATATAAGGTACATGTGACGAACCTTTATAAGGATACGTCTTGCGCCAGTGATGATGGTCGCCTAGCATATCGCCGTGGTCGGATATGTAGCAAATCAGCGAATTATCGTACATGCCCTCCTCTTTCAAAGCTTGTATCACTTTGCCTATCTCTTCGTCGATAAACGTGACGTTGGCGTAATAATAGCGGCGGGAGTTCTTGGCATACTCTTCTCCGAAATTGCCGAAAGCGGCATCTTTCTCTGCCGAAGCGACATCCTGCAGAACGGCATAGTCCTTGTCTTTGCACCACTCTCCTACATAGGGAGCAGGCACATCCTTGTCTTTATATATATTGGCAAAGCGCTGTGGAGGGTCATACGGACTGTGCGGACGGGCAAAGGATACTTTCAGGAACAAGTGTTGCCCGCTTCCGTTCTTGTAGTTGTGAATCATTCCACAAGCCATTTGTCCGGTCCATGCTGTCGGGTGCAGACGTTCGGGCAATGTATAAGTTCCTCCGCGGTGGTCGTTCCAACCGATGCCGGTAGAGTCTGGGTTCAGTCCCGGTGCTTGCATCTGGAACCACAGACGATAATCGCTGATGAAATCTTCCGTTTCCACTCGGCCGCTTTCGTCTACCAACGTGCCGTTGCAACCATGCAAAGCCTTTTGGGGGAACCAATGGTTTTTGCCTATCCCGAAGGTGAAGTAGTGAAGGTCGCCCAACATGCGCGGCATTTCATAGCGGTAGCGGCTCCCTACCCTTCCGTAGCCCAACATACCGTGATGCCAAGGCGAAAGTCCCGTGAGCAATCCCGACCGTGCCGGGGTGCTGCTCGGTGTAGAGGAATACCCGTTCATAAACAGGGTTCCGTCGGCAGCCAATGCGTCCATGTGGGGAGTTATCACAGAGGGTTGCCCATGCAGTTCATGGCATCGCCCCGATGTTGGTCTGAAATGATTAGAATGATGTTGGGTTGTTGTTGTGCAAGTGCCTGCTGGTGCGCTGCAAACGTACCGGCAATCGTCATGAGCGAAGTACTCCAGAAAAAATGTTTCTTCATAAATCTTTTGCTGTTTAAGGTATACTGAATTATGTATGCAAATATACATTTTTGCAGGCAATTATTGCCTCATTATTTGATTAATTTTATACTTTTGCTAAATCATAAAACTCCTAATAAAACCCATCGATATGAAAAACGCCCTGCTATTCCTACTTTCCATTTCGATAAGTGTCACGATACAGTCCAGAGACTTCTATTTTAAGCATCTGGGAATATCCGACGGACTCTCTCAAACCAGCATATTGTCCATCTATCAGGATGAAATCGGTGCCATGTGGTTCGGCTCTTCTGAAGGGCTCAACCGCTATAACGGCAAAGAGATAAAAATTTACCAGCCGTCGCAGGACAGAGAGGGGCTGACCAATAACGAAATCACGGAATTGTGCGGTGACAAAGACGGACACATCTACATCCGTTCGGGCAACGACCTCGTGGTGTTCGACATCTTCAAAGAGCAATTTACTTGTCTGCGGAAAGACGACATCAGGGGACTTTTCTGTAAGGACAAGACCTTGTGGGTTATCTGCGGGGATGCTATCTATACGTACCTCCCCGAAAAGAAGACGTTTCAACTATTTGCCTCCCTACCCTCCGGCTTGGGAGAAGGAAGGGCGGTATATGTGGACGACAAGCATGTGTGGGCCATCACCTACAACCACTTAATGAAGTTCGACCTGGAAAAGAAAGAACCGTCAGAAACCATCCTGAAGTTTGAGAAAGGCGGCCGATGCATTTCCAAAGACCGTTCCGGCAATCTGTGGGTAGGTACATGGAACGGATTGTATCGCGTGAGTCCCGAAGGAAATATCCGCCATTTCACCGACCAAAAAGGGAAAGAAGGGCTGTCGGACAATCAAGTGCGGTGTGTCCTCGAAGACAGCATCGGGCACTTATGGATAGGTACGTTCAGGGGTTGGACTGTTACGACCCCGTCAACAACGAATGGAGCCATTATATCCACCAGGATTATTCCCCCTGCAGCCTCAGCCACAACTCCGTATATGCTCTTTGCGAAGACAGCCATCACAACATCTGGGTAGGGACTTACTACGGAGGGGTCAGCCTCTTCACTCCCTATCATCCGAACAAGCAGTTCTATACCGCATCGCTGGAACATCCCGACCGTCTGAGCTTCCCCTTTGTGGGCAAGATGACTGAAGACGACTCCGGCAATCTGTGGATATGTACCGAAGGCGGCGGATTGAACAAATTCGACCCGGCTAGCGGCAAGTTCACCCGCTATACTCACCAGGAAAACAATCCCCAAACTGTAGGGAACAACAACCTGAAAACAATCTATTATCATCAGCCCAGCCAGCGGCTGTATATCGGTACGCACACGGGCGGGCTGTCCATATTCGACCTTCGCAAGAACTCGTTCCACGTCTTAAACAGCAGCACCCCCGGTCCTCACAAACTGGCCGACAATATCGTCAACGAAATACAGAAATATAAAGACGGGTTGGCGATACTTACTCAGGGCGGACTGTTCTTTATGGATTTGCAGACCGAAACATTCTCCCTCCTCTCCGACGACCCGCAAATCAAGGAATTGCTGGAGAAGCAATTTACCTACGAGACGTTCTTCATCGATAGCCGGAACCGCCTCTGGCTGGCGCCTTCTATCGGCGGACTGGTATGCATACACCTGTCTTCCAATAAGGTGGAGCAATATAAGATGGATGTTGAAAATCCGTCCTCGATAGGAAAGTTCAGGATAGTGAACATCTTTGAAGACAGTCATGGCGAACTGTATTTCGGCACTATCGTCTCCGGTTTGTTCAAGTACCAGGCGCAGGAACATGCTTTCAAGGTTACAATACCGGAAACAGTTCCCTGCCCAACAATTACTGCTACTACATTCAGGAGTCGCCCCTCAGCCACAAGCTATTGCTACTTCACAACAAGGGACTGTCTATTTTCAACCCACAGACGGAGACCGTGGAACAGACCTATCACTTGTTCCAGCAAAGTTACAGTCAGGGGTCTACGCTGTACATCGCCAATGACGGCACCATCTACATAGGCGGCACCAACGGACTGGCTTCCTTGCCGGAGCAATACCTCTATGACGCCCCCGACAAAGGAAAACTCTGCTTTGAGAAGCTGATGATTTTCAATCAGGAAGTGCTGCCCGACGATGCTACCGGCATCTTAAAGCAAACACTCAACAAGACTTCCGACATCAGACTGAAATATGACCAGAACAATATAACCGTCACATTCAGCACTTTCAGTTATCTTTCGGAACGGGACAGCCAACTGGAATATTGCTTTGAGAACCTAGACAAGCACTGGACACAGACATCCGGCAATTCCATCTCTTATACCAATATCCCGCCCGGCAACTATACCCTGCGTGTACGCCTTGTGGAACCGGACGCTGCGGAAACTCAGGAAATAGCGCTCGGCATTCATGTTGCCGCCCCTTTCTATGCAAACCCGTATGCTTATGCGCTATATGCGCTGTTGTTTATCGGACTGGTGTACGCCTTCTTCCACTTCAAGATGCGCCAGGAACGGTTGCAGGCCTCGCTGGAAGGCGAGAAAAAGGAAAAAGAACGCATCGAAGAGTTGAACCAAACCAAACTACGTTTCTTTACCAACATCTCGCATGAGTTCCGCACTCCACTTACGCTCATCATTGGGCAGTTGGAGGCAATCATGCAAATCAACGAGCTGGAACCGGCCATATACAAGCGGATACTGCGCGTATATAAGAACACTTGGCACATGCGGGATTTGATTACAGAGTTGCTGGATTTCCGCAAACAAGAGCAGGGCTATCTGAAGCTCAAAGTGGAAGAACGGGACATCGTTTCCTTCACACACGAAATCTACGGCAGTTTCTACGAATATTCCCAGATGAAGGGCATCAGTTACAGCTTCAAACATGCAGAAGAGACCCTGGATGTATGGTTCGACCCGGTACAATTGCAGAAGGCCATATTCAATTTGCTTTCCAATGCCTTTAAATATACGGCCAAGGGAGGCGCCATTACCGTCAGTCTGCATCACACTTCCACTCAGGCCGCAATCACCGTCAGCGATAACGGAGTGGGCATACCGGAAGAGGCCATCCAGAAAATCTTCGACAGGTTCTATCAGGCCGACTCCACCTCTTCTTCTTTTAGTCTCGGGACAGGAATTGGATTGGCCTTGGCAAAGGGAATTATGGAGGCACATCATGGTAAAATAGAGATAAAGAGCACCGTGAACGAGGGTAGCAGCTTCACGCTGTTGCTGCCTCTCGGCAATCAACACTTCAATAAGGAGGACTTTGCAGTCAGCAAGCATCAGTCCGGTATGGTCTGTCCGGAGAATATTCCTGCCGAGTTCGCTCCCGAAATGTTTAGCCTGGAAGCACCTACTGAGGCGGGAGCCATTTCGGATAAACCGGTTCTTCTCTTGGTGGAGGATAATGAAGAGTTGCTGGAAATGCTCAATGACATGTTCAGTGTCTTCTACGAGGTACATACCGCCCGCAACGGACGCGAAGGGTTGGCGGCCGTGGCGCAGGTACAACCGGACATTATTGTCAGCGATGTGATGATGCCTGAAATGTCCGGCAAAGAGATGTGCTATAAACTGAAGAACAATGTGGAATATTCCCATATTCCCATCGTACTGCTGACCGCGCAAAACTCGGTGGAATACATTGTGGAAGGGTATATGTTCGGTGCCGACGACTACGTGACCAAACCGTTCAATGTGAAAATCCTGTTGGCGCGTTGCAGCAACCTGATACGTAACAAGCAACAGATTATCGCGCATTATTCCAGCCTGCCCGCCGCACAGATTACCGAGTCCATCCCTGCCGTCAATGTGCGCGACAAAGAACTGCTCGACAAGAGCATCGCCATCATCAAAGAGAACTTCGACAGCCCGGACTTCGATGTAACTTCCCTGGCATCCGCCCTCTGCATGGGACGCAGCAAGCTCTATATGCAGTTCAAGCAAACCATCGGATTGACTCCCAATGAGTTCATCCTGAAAGTAAAACTGGATGAGGCCATGTCCATGCTCAAAAACAATCCGGAACTAAATGTGTCGGAAATCTCCGCACGGCTGGGGTTCTCTTCAGTACGCTACTTCAGCAAATGTTTCAAGGCATTCTTCGGGGTGGCCCCCTTGGGAATAAGGAAGAAAAAGCAAGGGACATTTGCCGTTTTACTTCATGCAAAATGTCGTTAAGCTACGTGTAAAACGAAGAAAATAATAGGATCAGTCGCAAATAACATTAGTAAGCGGCAATAACAGATAACAGTACCAGAAAGAAAGCAAAAAGACTTTTCTGCTGACATTACCGTCCCCGTAAATGTAGTAAAATAGAATTTGCGTGT
>JAJQAY010000017.1 GCA_021203515.1 Bacteroides sp.
TATAGTTTTTCCCGTATAAAACGATAAATAAATGCGGTTTGAAGGATTATTAATCAAGAAAGATGAAGAACATGATGAATAAAGGGACAGAATGATGCGGAAGTTTTTTTTTGCCGTTATCAACCCAAAGTGCTATCTTTGGATCACTCTTATCGAATAATTTATACCGCTATGAGAAAAGTATTATGCCGCCTATTGATTTCCATGATTTACTTTATTTTTTCATCTTGTAACGGGACACCCCAAAGCAAAAATGGTGTGGAGAACTACTTAAAGAAGAGGTTCCAGGCAGAGCATTTACACTGTCAAACGATACTGTATCTGAAAATTCCTATGCAAGAAGTTATAAAACTCATACATGGACAGTGGCATTCGAAGATGCCCCCGATTATATTTTCCGCATCAGCAGCCAGATGGCTACTTCTTTCGGAATACCGAGGGGGTATGGTTTTACAGACAGCTACAATCAATTGTTTCAGCATTATTTCTTTGGGGAATTCACGCAACAGAATGAAACCATGCTCCATGAAAAGGGACTTCAACTTAAGAGTGATTATAAAAACAAAGAAGAAGCGGCCGTTCTGGCAAATGATATTGAAAGCTTCTATAATTACGTGAGAAACAAGAAATATCCATGTGAAATAAGAATAGAATGCAGCTATGCACCCGAAGGAGATAATATTCATTTTTATTCCTTGTCATTCTATTCGGACGACAAACTGCCTTTTAAGGAAAGTGCATTTCGGAAACATCTGGGAGAAACCGATATAGCGGGAGCCTTATTACGGCATATAGAGAATTATAATCTGTGGGAAACAATACCTCTAGAAGAAAGGCAATTCTTCAAATGGGATTGAGTGAATGAAATTGCAGAGACTCTATGCCTGAATATTAAAACCCCTTCACCTCCGGAGTCCCAAGCGGGAGTCCGAAAGAGTGAAGGGGCGAGTAAATAAGAGAGAGAGTATGATTAATCTCTGCCGCCACCGAGGGCCTGATACAGATTGATGATGCCTTGTATCTCGGCAAAGCGGTCGGACACCTGCGTCAGTTGGGCGGAAAGCAGGGCCTGCTGGGCGGTGAGCACTTCCAGATAGGTGGAAGTGCCGTGCTGCATCAGGAGTTGCGTGCTGCGGACAGCAGTCTCCAGAGAAGCGACTTGGCTTGTACGCAGTTCCGCCTTTCCACGGGCGGTCTGCACCTGGGTGAGGGCGTTGTTTACTTCGCTGCCGGCATTGAGCAAGGCTTGGCGGAAGGCGAGTTTCGCTTCTTCCTGCCGGGCTTTGGCTATTTTCAGCTGAGCCAGGTTCAGACCTTTATTGAATAGGGGTTGCGTCAGCGAGCCGACTGCTGAGAGCAGGACTTTGCCGGGATTGATAATCATGCTCCCGGCGGAGTTTGTCCAGCCTGCCGTACCACCCAGAGTAATGGACGGATAGAAGGCGGAACGGGCGGCATTGGTGCCGTAGAATGCTTGCGCCAAGGAGAGTTCGGCGGTCTTCACGTCGGGACGACGGGAAAGGAGTTACAAAGGGACACCTACAGTCAGTTCTTCCGGAAAGTCCTGACCGCTGAAATGTCCGCGCTCGATGCTGCCCGACACTTCGCCCAACAGGATGGAAAGGGAGTTCCCCACTTGTCGGATCTGCTGATCGAGGTCGAGTATGGAGGCTTCTACCTGACGACAGTTTGCCTCGGTTTGGGAGACGGCGGCTTCGTTTGTCATTCCGGCAGTCATCATGGCACGCATGGTACGCATGCTTTCGCGCCACTTGGCGGCGGTTTCAGCGGATATTCTGCGCTGCTCGTCGAGCATCAATAAGGTATAATAAAGATTGGCAACGTTGGCGACCAGGGAGGTGCTGACGGCTTACTCGTACTCCAAGCTTTGGAGGTAGAGGGCTTTGGCACGGCGCTTGGCGTTGGTCAGCCGACCGAAGATGTCTATCTCCCAACTGGCGGAGGCGATGCCGGTATAAGTCCACGCGCCTTTTGAGTTGTCGAAGCTGCTGACACCTCCCTGCGTGGTGAGCATGAACGAGGGCAGATAGGCAAGACGGGCAGAAGACAGGGTTGCTTCCGCTTCCAGGATGCGTTGCCGGGCGGAGAGTAAGTCGGTATTGCCAGCCAGTGCGTGCTCGATGAGCGATTGCAACTGCGGATCGGTGAAAAGCTCGCGCCACGAAAGGGAGGCGATGGAGGTGGTGTCGCCCACCTCTACGTCTTGACCGTAGAATCCGTCGGTGTTGATGTCCTCCGGACGCTGATATTTGGTGTAGATGCCGCAGCTGCTCAATAGCAATCCGGCGACAGTTAAAGTTATGATTTGCTTTTTCATATTGTTATTATATTACCCCCCCGGCTCCCCTAAAGGGGGAGGGGAATACTCCTATTATAAATAAACTCAGTTCTGATATAGCCAAAACTATTCTCCGTCCCCTTTAGGGGAACGAGGGGTAGTATGTGATTTCTTTATCTCTTCCTCACTAATCTTCTTCTCCTCTTCAATCTGCCAGTCATGCGTCGGCATGGCCTGGGCCGGGCGGAAACGTTCTTGTATCCACTGGAAAGTGACGAACAAGGCGGGCACAATGAAGAGCAGTGCCAGCGTGCCGATGACCATACCGCCCACGGCGCCCGTACCGAGCAAACGGTTACCGTTGACCCATACTCCGGTTGCCACCATCAAGGGAAGAAGACCGAATATCATCGTAAGAGCCGTCATCAGGATAGGATGCAGACGGGCCTTGGCGGCACTGACGGCAGAAGCTATCAATCCCATGCCTGCCTTGCGGCGTTCGGCAGCATACTCTGTCAGCAGAATGGCCGTCTTGGCAAGCAGACCTATCAGCATAATCAATCCGGTTTGCAGATAGATGTTATTCTCCAATCCCATGATTTTGGCGAATAGGAAGCTACCCATAAGCCCCACCGGAATGGCAAAAATGACTGCAAACGGAATGATGAAGCTCTCATAGAGCGCACTCAGAATGAGGTAAATCATCAGGATACAGATGCCGAAAATGACGAGCGTCGTTCCGCCTTGCTGACTCTCCTCACGGGTGATGCCGCCAAAGTCGTAACCATAGCCTTTGGGAAGCGCCACCTCTGCCGCTTCGTGCACGGCACGGATAGCGTCACCGGTACTATACCCTTCGGCAGGCATCGCATTCACCGCAATGGAGTTGAACATATTGAAACGGCTCAACGACTCGGCGCCGTAAGAACGGGTCAGCGTGACGAACTGGCTCAACGGAGCCATCTCCCCACTGGCCATGCGCACGAAAGCATTGTCGAGCGACGCCTCATCCATGCGGAACTTCGGGTCTGCCTGTATCATTACCTTATATACTTTGGAGAAGCGGTTGAAGTTGGAAACATACTGTCCGCCATAGTAACCGGAGAGCGTGGCAAGCACCTGGTTGGGCGTGATGCCGGCACGTTTGCACTTCGAGGCATCCACCTCCACCGTCCACTGCGGATAGCGCACGTCGAAAGTGGAATAAGCCATCGCGATTTCGGGACGCTGGTTCAGTGCGCCCAGATATTGCTGGGTAGTCTGGAAGAAGGTATTGATGTCGCCACCCTGCTTGTCCTGCACATTCAGGTCGAGAGCATTACCCATACCATAACCCGGTATCATACCCGGGGCAATGGCAAAGACGGTGGCGTCCTTAATGTCCGCCGTGCGGGCATATACCTGACCGATGACGGCCTGCACCTGGTCTTCTTTGCTTGTCCGTTCGTCCCAGGGTTTCAGTTTCATAATCACCATACCGAACGAATTACCCTGCCCGGCAAGCAAACCATTACCGGCCACTTTCTACAAATGCAGTTTCTGCGGAACAGTCTCCAAGCGTTGTTCGATGCGCTCCATAATCTCGTTCGTGGTCTTCAAAGAGCTGCCCGGGGCAGTGCTTACATTGACAAACAACACTCCTTGATCTTCATCGGGTACCAGACCGGTCTTGGTGGTATTCACCAGGAACACCAGCAGCACAACGGAACATGCCAGCAGTGCCCAAGACAACCAACGACGCTTGATGAACAGAAGCACCACTTTCTTGTACTTCTCCACCAACATATCAAAAGCCGCATTGAACGACTTACGGAAACGGGCAGCAAAGTTCTGCTTCTGTGTCCCGTCCTCGTTGATATAGGGCCTCAACAACAAGGCGCAGAGTGCCGGGCTCAGCGTCAGCGCATTGACAGCAGAGATACCTACCGCCACGGCCATCGTCAGTCCGAACTGAGTGTAGAACGTACCGGAAGTGCCACCCATAAAAGATACGGGAATGAATACCGCCATAAATACGAGCGACGATGTGATAACGGCGTTGCTGATGCCTTTCATCGCATCGATACTAGCCATGTAAGAGGACTTATAACCTACGTCGAAACGCGCCTGCACCGCCTCGACCACGACAATGGCGTCGTCCACCACCGTACCAATCACCAGCACCAGAGCAAACAAGGTAATCAGGTTGATACTGAAACCGGCTATCGACATAAAAGCAAACGTTCCTATCAGGGAAACAATGACACCTACCAAGGGTATCAGCGTGGAGCGAATATCCTGCAAGAACACATATACCACCAAGATTACCAGCAGAATAGCTTCAATCAACGTCTTCACCACCTCGTGGATGGAGGCAAAAAGGAAGTTGTTGCTGGACATCATCTGGGTGAGTTCCACCCCTCTCGGCAAGTCCTTGCGGGCTTCTTCCAGCAGTTGGTCTATCTCTTTGTTTACTTCCGTGGCATTGGAACCGGCCGTCTGGAATATCATGCAGGAAATGCCCGGATGACCGTCCGTAGAGCCTTTGTAGGCATAGTTCTCTCTACCCAGTTCCACATCAGCCACGTCTTTCAGTTTCAGCACCTCACCGTCTTCCGTAGAACGGATTACGATGTCGCCAAACTCTTCGGGAGTTATCAGGCGACCGGTATATTTCATCGTGCATTGGTACGTCTCGTCCGAGTTTTCGCCGAACGAACCGGTAGCCGACTCGATATTCTGTTCGGCAAGTACCGCCGTCACATCCGAGGGTATCAGCTTGTACTGTGCCATGACATCGGGTTTCATCCAGATGCGCATACTGTAGTCACCGCCCATAATCATCATATCACCAACGCCGGAGACACGGAGTATCTGCGGTTTGAGGTTGATGCTGATGTAATTGGCAAGGAAATTCTCGTCGTAACTGTCGTCGGGGCTATACAGAGAGAACATCTGCAAAATACTGGTCTGCCGCTTCGAGGTAGTCACATCCACCTGGGTTACTTCGGCAGGAAGCTGGCCGGTAGCTTTGGATACGCGGTTCTGCACGTTGACGGCCGCCATGTCCGGATTAGCGCCCTGCTTGAAGTAGACGGTGATGGAAACCGTACCGGCGTTGCTGGCGGTAGAGGTCATATAAGTCATGTCCTCCACTCCGTTGATGGCCTCTTCCAACGGGGCGATTACGCTCTTCTGAAGGGTTTCTGCGCTGGCGCCATAGTAGGTGGTGCTCACCATAATGGTGGGAGGCGCAATATCCGGGTATTGCTCTACGGGCAATGTGAATAGTCCGATGATGCCCAGAATGACAATCGAGATGGAGATGACTGCCGAGAAGACGGGGCGTTCTATAAAGGTTCTAAGATTCATATTTCTTGTTATTTGGTTTATTGATTAGCAAATGGGAATTTATTGAACCGCTAAATTATCATTTTTCTGATTTCACCTGAATAGGAGTACCTTCGCGCAGCAAGCCCACGCCTTCGACCACAATGACGCCACCGACGCTCAAGCCACTCTCTACGATATACTCCTTCCCACCGTTCACGCGGGTCACTTGCGCCGGAGCAGATTGCGCCTTGCCATCCACCACTTTATAAATAAACACCTTGTCCTGCACTTCATAGGTAGCAGCTTGCGGAACGACGATACAGTTCTCTTTCCGCACGGGAATAACCACATTGCCCGAACCACCGCTTGTCAGCAGCTCTTCCTTATTCGGGAATACGGCACGCAGACTGACCGTACCCGTAGAAGCGTCAATCACACCGCTGATGGTTTCTATCTTTCCCTCCTGCGGATAGACGGAACGGTCGTTCAGTTGCAGCATGATGGTGGGCATTTCGGCCAGCGCTTTCTCTTTAGAACTATAGCGACGGGTCAAATCGAGCAGTTGGTTTTCCGTCATGGAGAAATAGACATACATATTGGAATTGTCGGATACCGTAGTCAGCGGCTTCGGCAGGGTGGCACTTACCAGCGTTCCCACGCGGTAGGGCAAGGTACCTACTACTCCGTCGGCAGGGCTTTTCACTTCCGTGTACGACAAATTGTTGGCCGCATTCACCCGCTGCGCCTCGGCTTGTGCCAACTGCGCTTTCGCACTCAGCAGACTATTATAAGAGGTTTTCAAGTCGAATTCGGAAATTATCTTCTGCGCATAGAGTTCCTGTTTGCTGTCATAAGTCAGTTGGGAAGTGGCTACACCGGCACGGGCTGCCTCCACATTTGCCTCGGCTGTACGCAAAGCCGCCAAGTAAGGCACTTGGTCGATTATAAACAGCAGTTGTCCGCGGTGCACGGCTTGTCCCTCTTCCACACACAACCGGGTGAGTATTCCGGACACCTGCGGATAGATGTCGATGTCCTGCCGTCCGCGAATGGCTGCGGAGTAGGTGGTTTGCAGTTCTTTGTCGGAAGTCGAAATATTCATTACCTGATATTCCGACTGGGGTTGCACGGAAGGAGCGTTGCCGCAAGCTGCCAGTGTTGCACTACAGATAAGTGTCATCATCTGCTTCATCATACTTTTCTTTGTTATCATACTCTTTATCTTAAAAAAATAATACTTCGTGAAAACGGCAGCAAAGGTATACCGTTTTTGAACAGGAACTTGTTTCATTGAGCGCACTCAATTGTTCATTTTCAGAATACAGCCTACTTTAATCCAAAAAGAACCTGTACCTTTGCTTCCGCAATTCAACAATTACTATAAGAAAGATGAACCCACTATTGACAATGAAAGAAGAGACTTTCAAGGTCGGAACAGACAACTTGAAATTCTTTCAACAACGACTTACAAAAATGGCTAACGGTGTCCTCATGTTCTGCATCAGCGGAGAGGCGGAACTCAAAATAGATTTAGGCCAATATCATATCGTTCAGAATACAAACCTGATGCTGTTGCCAAACTCAATTTTCCCCCTTATCTCCGCCAGCAGTGATTTCCAAATGCACTATTTCGCCTATTCCGATGAAATGTTCAGAGCAGCAAGCTTCCGCCTCAATCCGGCCTTCATCCATTTCTTAAAAGAAAATCCCTGCTACACGCATACGCAAGAAGAGATACTGCATTCCATCAAAGGAATGATAGGGGCAAGCTATGCGTTCTACAATGATTTCAACAATCACTTTCGCGAAACGATTGCTCAGAACTTGCTGCAAATCTTCCTGTTAGACACCTACGACAAGGTACAACGCCTCTTCACTCCGGACCAGATAGAAGGCAGTAGCCGAAGAGAACAATTGTTCAAAAAGTTCATTAATCTGGTACACACTTATTGCACCACGCAAAGAGATGTCACTTTTTATGCCGAGAAGTTGTGTATCTCCACCCGTTACCTTTCCGCCATCACCAAGCAGATGGGCAAAGAGTCTGCCAAAGAAATCATCGACCGGTTCCTGATGCTGGAGTTCAAGGTCGCCCTGCAATCCACCGGTCTGTCTCTAAAGGAAATCGCGGACAAGTATCACTTCCCCGACCAATCGTTCTTCGGTCGGTTCTTCAAGAAGCACACGGGGATGTCGCCAAAGGAATTTAGGGCGAAGAGAGATTAGGGCGAAGCGAAGCTTCGCGGTTGAAAGTTGAAAATGGAAAGTTGAAAGTTACTATGCAGCGTCATAGCGCAGCCTAAGGCTGCGCTCTCATTTATCATGCGCCCCACTAAATTATCATTTAACGAATAATGCCTTATAGCAATCAGAATTGGAAGTAGATGAAGGGTTGTATTTCCGAACTCTTCATTTGGATAACCAAATAAATCAAGGCAATCATTAAAAGCGCTTTTCCCAAGAGGGGAAGGCGGATGACTGCCTTCGTGCAAGTACGCTCCCAACTGTCGGGGGCGAAGTGCAGGAAGAAGCCGAGCCCCATCAGGGCAAACACTTCCCAATAGCCTGCCACCAACTGCGGGAAGAGTTGCGGACGGAAGGTGGTGAATATCTGGTTCAGCATATCCAGCGAAGTAGAAAAGCTGGCATTGCGGAAGAATATCCAGCAGAAACAAACAAAGTGGAATGTGATAATGACGCCAAAGAAACGGCGGATACCGTGGCTTTGCTTCCCCCCCCTTCTTGCGCCCGATGATTGTCATCCATAGCTTGTGCAGGGCAAGGGCAACACCGTGAAGCACTCTCCAAAAGACGAAATTCCAGGATGCGCCATGCCACAAACCACCCAGAAACATGGTGACGATGAGGTTGGCATATTGGCGTATCTTCCCCTTGCGATTGCCACCCAGGGAGATATACAGATAGTCGCGCAGCCAGGAGGAGAGCGAAATGTGCCAACGCCGCCAGAACTCTGTGATAGAAGCGGATTTATAGGGTGAGTCGAAGTTCATGTTGAAGTGGAAACCCAGCAGCAGGACAATGCCGATAGCCATGTCGCTATAGCTGGAGAAGTCGCAATAGATTTGCAGGGCATAGCCGTAGACGCCCATCAGGTTCTCTACTCCGGAATAGAGCGTGGGATTATCGAAGATGCGCTCCACAAAGTTGACACTGATATAATCCGAGATTATCGCCTTCTTGAAGAGGCCGCTGACTATGAGAAAGATGCCCCGGCCGAACATTTCGCGGGAGACATATAGCGGGCGGCGGATTTGCGGGATGAAGTCGCGTGCACGGACGATGGGGCCTGCCACCAGTTGCGGGAAGAAAGAGACATAGAAAGCATAGTCCAGCAGGTTGGTGAGAGGGGTTATTTCCTTGCGATACACGTCGATGGTATAGCTCAGCGACTGGAAAGTGAAGAACGAGATGCCGACAGGGAGGAAAATATCCATTGCCGTGAACGTGCCGCCCGTCAGCGAGGCGAAGAGGTCGCCGAGGAAGTTGGCATATTTAAAGTAGCACAGCAGGCCCAGGTTGATGCACAAGCTCAGCACTACCCACGTTTTGCGTTGCCAGCGCACGGTGGCGCGGCTCATGAAGCGGGCTATGAGGAAATCGCTCACCGTGACGACGGCGAGCAAAAAGAAATAGGTGCCGCTGCTTTTATAATAGAAATAGTAGGAGAACAGGGTGACGAACAGCAGGCGGGCGGTAGTGCGGCGCCGCAACAGTAGATAGACCAGGATGAAAGCGGCAAACAGCCACAGGAAGATGCCGGTGCTGAAAATCATTGGTGCCTGCGGGTCGTACACGAAGACATCGCGCAGACGGGTGGGGTCTATATTTAGTAGTTCGTTAATATTCCACATAGTCATTGTACGCTTTTAAGAGGGCTTGAGAGAACATTTCGCCTTGCAACGTGTAAGCCTCGGGCAGGTAGTGTATATGGTCGGGACGCATCAGTCCGGCTTCCTGCCAGTTCAGGCAGGCACGACGCGGGCCACCGAAAGCCTCGTACATATCCCACACGGCAAGTCCGTTGGCATCGGCAAAGCGACGGATGGTCTGCACGGCGACGGCAGTGCGGGGATTTATCTTATAGGTACGCTTGCGGCGGGAAATGCGCGTGCTCTCGTAGGAACCGGGCGGAGTGGTCATCAGCAGAGGGACGCCGGGCAGGCCGTCACGAAGCATGCGCACCAGCTCGTCCATCTGCCGGTAGTGCAGCATCGAACTGTATCGACGGTTGTGGCTCTCGTTCGTACCGAAAGAGAGAATGACGAGGTCGGGATGCAGGGCGGCAATCTCTCGGATGCGTTCGGGACGGGTGAAGGTGACACAGAAAGCACCGTTGATGCCCATGTCCGTATAAGAAATCGCACCGAAGGCTTGTTGCAACAGCGAACCGGTGGTACGGGGGAAGATATGTCCGCGGATGTGACTGTCGCCCACGTGGACAATGCGGATGGTATCGGTGGAGACACCCAGACGGAGCAGGCGCATCTTCTCCTAAAAGGGTTTGAGGATGCCGATGCTGTCTATCAGTTCGCTTTTGCCCAACTGCCGGAAAGCCTTCGGCAGGGTGACGAGAGGGATGGAAACAGTGTCCGTGCGCTGGTTGTAGCGGAAGAGGGTGTCGTTGTCCGTGATGCTTTCGGCAAGAAGCGGACAGCCGGGAAGCGCGTCCTGGGCGCGAAGCGGGGAAAGGGACAGAAGGAAAAAGATAACAATTGCAAGTATTCTGTCATTCCATTTCATAAGCCCGCCTCCTGTCATATTGTTCTTTGCCATAAATCAATGCTTCGTATAATAGTCCTGCCAGATGCTTGCCGCCACGGAAATTGATATGCGTATAGTCGTAATTCGCCATAGAGGGTTTGGCGTGCACCAACTGCACCATGCTGCCCTCACCGCTCATCGCCTCAAACAAGTTCCAAAAGGCGACGGCATTGTCCGCTGCCAGGTTCTGCTGATAGCGAACCAGGTTCTTGATGCCGGGCATTGTCCGCAAGTCGCCTTCTTCGGTCTTGTAGTCGCGGTCGCCCACGCTGACTACAAGAATACCCGCCTGCGGAAAGGCTTCTTTGAGGTGGGCAATCGTGGTGGCCATGCCGTCCTGATAATAGTCGTAGTTCTTTCCGCGCTTCGTGGCAACGTTGAGTCCGTATTGCAGGATTATCAGGTCGTAAGGGCGCTGCTCGTTGAACTCGTGCATCATCCAGACAGGTATGGAGCGCAGAGTCAGGCCGGAACTGCCACGAATGGAGAAATTATCTAGGATGATGCCCTGAGTACCGTCCATTGCCAAGCCATAGAAGAGCGTGGAGTCCGCACTCTCTGCCGTCCACCGCACGGAGCCGATAAGTCCTTCCACATTCATTTCCTGCAAATCGCCCGTAGGGGGGGGAATGTTTCCGTCTGTGTTCCCCCTTTGTTGACGCGGGCCGAAAGGGCAACCTCGCCCCGGTTGTAGAAGAATATCGACGCATGCTCGCAAGTGTCGAGCCGCGAAGCATAATTCGTTTGTCCGCTCAGCTCCACATAGGCGCCCGGATTGGGTATGAAGTAATGCCCGGAAATGCCCTGCTTGCTGCGGTCGAAAAAGACGGAGTCCATCACGGAATGGCTTTGCCAACCGCCGAAGCGATGGCGCACCGTGGGGACGGAAACCGCTGGTCATGGAGGTAATCGTGACGAAGCCCACGCCACAACCGCCATACTGCTGCTGCAACATTTCACGCAGGTCGGCAGTAAGAATATCCGCCTCGATAAAGGAGTCGCCAAAAACAGCAATGCGTACCAGGCGCGGGTGCCGGGACAGTTCGTCCAGCGCTCGATAGAAAGGGGTCATGCCCCGCAGCGTGGAGTCGCTATAGTCTTCGATACACGTCATGCCACTACGGCAGGTATCTACAAAGGCCGGCTTCACCTTGAGCGGAGGGAGCAAGAGGCTGTCCGGCTCGCTCACCGGTCCGGCAACGGGACGCACGTCACCGAGTATGTCTACCCGCCTCAACACGTGCCCGCCTATCGTGACTCCCGGCAAGAAATTCAGCAACAGCAGTACGACAAGAACGACCAACATCAGCCAGCCTGTATATTTTAAAATACTTTTTTCCATAACTTATCCGGGCGCAAAGATAAAGAAAAGGCATAAAAAAGAAGGAGAGCCATATATTTTATACAGTTTCTCCTTCATTGGTATTGAAAAGCGGCTCTGCATAGGGCTATGCAGCGACTCTGTGTCAAAACTATCAAAAAGAGATTTTTTAGACGCGGATTTTGCGGGTAAAGCGGATAAATGAGTTAAAAATCCGCTAAATCCGCTTCATCCGCGTCTAAAGAATAATTCATTGACTGTTTTGACAGTCTCAAGCATCGTCTTATATCGTCTGCTCGATATTCCAGACGAACGCCCGAAGCCCCAACTGCTCCGTCTGCATATCCATGTTGTGCAGAACTTCGAGCAGAGGTTCCACCCTTTCATCGTCCACCATCGTAAGGATGGCGGAGCACATGGAAGGCCAGGAATGACTCCCGTAATGGGGCTCTCCCGTCTTGGAACCGCGACCGCGAACCTGCTCCCAGTAAGTAAATCCCCGGCAATTCAAACGGTCGAGGGTCGCGATGATGCGCTCGTAATATGCTTGGTCGAATGTGATTAATACGGATTTCATATTTATGAATTATTTAAGTTTAGTATTCAATTGATAATTTAGCAAGCAATAAATAAGATTGACTCAATTCTCCTCCTCCTGGGAGGTTGCCCTCCCCCGATAACGGGGGAGCCGGAGGGGGTGAGTACCCCAACGG
>JAJQAY010000050.1 GCA_021203515.1 Bacteroides sp.
TAAAGATACAACTTTTATTTGAATTATGCAAGATTAAAACAGGCAATTCCGTTTAATAATAACTAACTTTTGGCAAATATAGAATATTTATGGCAAGATGCAAAACAAATCGAAATATTTTTTAAAAGAAATAAGGAATGCATTGCTGAAATAACTCGGCGATGCATTCCTTGTAAGTATTGAGATAAATGGAGGTTACTGTTATTGTTTGTGCCAATCTTGGTTACTCTGTCCATTGCTAGTTACCCATCCGGCGTAACCTTTATAAAGCTGGTCGATAGGTTTTTCTCGTTTGCAGGATCGAGTAATTTGTTAATATCATTTTCGTTGGCTCCACTCAGGAAGAAGGCAAACAGATAATTTCCTGTGCGTACGTAGTAAATACCTTGTCCGGCATTGGAGGCATCGTCACTTTGTCCGAAGTATGAAAAGTCCATTTTGGATGTCGGCTTTTCTTTAGGAATATGTACTTCCCAACGTTTACCGTCGGTTGTATTCTTAAAGATGAAAGGCTGTGCTTCCGATGAGGCAAAAACGGGCGAGGCGTATTTTACTGTTACTTTGTATTCGGCTCCCATATTCTCTTTCACATTTTCAGTCAGCAGATAGACATTATCATCATTTTCATAGGTGAAGGTTGTCTCGCTGAAATCTTTTTCTCCCGGTTTACGGATGGAACAAGTAACCGATGCGTTGCCTACTGTACCGCCCGGTATTCTGAATGCCAATCCGTTCTGATTTCCGGCAAAATTCTGGAATGTCTTGAATGTGAACGACTCCGAATAAATCTTATTGTCTTTGTCGAACGTCTTTCCATAACTGTAACGCACTACGACATCGTTCATATCGTAATCCCCCTTGCTGGGCCATAAATCCTCGAAAGCGTAAACACCTTTCAGAAGTTCTGCTGTTGTAAGCTTCGTATCTGGGTCTACTTCGGGAATATCGGTGATTGCCTCTGCCGGATTAGACTTCATAGTAACGACTACATCGCTGAAGTTCTCGTCGGTTTTGAAGTCTTCAAAGGAAATCATTACGAATTCCCCATATTTGTAGACGGCTGTACGCGGACTATTTATGACTCTGCCTTCATTATTTATGCTCATTCCTTCGGATGTAGCAGAACGGTATCTATTATCGGATGTAAAACCTTTCACTCGATTCGACCATGCGTTGTTTGCAATAACAAGTCCTATTCTGTAGCCGGCTGGAAATACTTTGGTTTCTCCCTCTTTGCTACCGTTGGCAATATCGGGATAGTACATTAGCTGTACTGCTGTTCCCCTTTCTATTCCGGCAGTTGCCTTTGCTGCTTTTTTTTGGTCTTGGTCTTTGCCCCAAAGTCCGTCTTGTGTATTGGGGAATAGCATGATGACATGTGCGTCGTCCAGTTTGCTCGGTTTTTCACCTTCCTTATAATAATAATACACCATTGAACAATTCCAACACGTGTTTTGTCCGAGAAAAGTTATAGCTATTTCTGCACTTTTATTAAGATACATATCATAGTTGCTGCGATATTCCTTCGGGCAAGGTTTGTTTATGTTGATGACTTGAGATTGTACTGTATACAATTTACTACTTTCTTTCTGGGACACAGCCAAATCTCCGGTGAATGAATATTGGATACCTCCCATTCCGTCATATTCTCCCAGCCATTTATTCCACCGTGTATCTTTGTATGCATTGGGAAATCCCTGAGAAGTGATATCCATGCACATGTAGCTGTCATAATTAGCTGCGCTACGGGTAGTTGTTCCGTTGGGGTCTTCATCTGCTGCTTTGATGTTTCCGTTTATTACGTCTGCTTCTATTAAATTTTGCGCAAAGAAAGTTGGCGAATAGATATACACCTTCTTCAAGCAAGCGGGTAAATCTATAGTTCCCTTATAGACACTGTTGTCAGCCGTATAAGCGGCAAAGAGAGGAGTGACATCAGTCTTTTTGGTATAACCATATTCGTTTTCCGTGACGGGGATTTCATCGTATACTTCGAAATATACATTTGTTTCTACACCGCAGTGAGCATAACTCACTTCAAGACCAGTGGCTGATTGAACAGTAGAGAAGTCAAAGTCATTAAATTCTTTATTATGGCCTTGATAGACTTCCTTCTCAAGGTAACTGCTTAATGCAAATGTAGCAATAAAAGCAACTCCAATCCATTTCTTATTCATGTCGTTTGTATGGTTATTCCCGATAGGGAGGTATAAAACTCTACAAAAGTACATTAAAAGATTAGAATTTGCAAATATTATTCAGATAATATACTTGAAATGGGCAAAATTTGCAACTTGTCGTAAGGATGGAATGTTTCGTAGTGGTTATTTCTCCTTATAACCGAGGGTTATCAACAATGATATTATAGTCAGTGCCGCGCCGATGCCCGCCACCCCGCTCCATTGCCATGCGTGCCAGCAACTGCCTGCGAGGAAAGTTCCCAGAGAACCTCCGATGAAATAAGTCGTCATGAAGATAGTGTTTACCCGATTGGAGGCTGAAGGGCAAATCTCGAAAATGCTGGTTTGGTTACTGAGTTGGATGCACTGCATACCTATGTCGATTACTATAATTCCGGCTATAATCCCTACGTATGTATTTCCGCAGAAGTAGAGCAGGGCCCATGCCAGTAAATTCAGTCCGCAGCCGATGAAGTTAAAATTCCGGATGCCGACCTTTTTAACGTATTTCCCAACAAAAGAAGCTGTCAGTGCACCTGCTATTCCGCATAATCCTAAGATGCCGATAACATCGCTCGTGGCATAAAAGGGCGCTCCGCCCATCTTGAAGGCGAGGCACGACCACATGGCAAGGAACGAGCCGAATACCAATGCCGCCCGTATGGAATAGACCAGCAGTGCGGGGTATTCCTTTACCAATGAGAGAAGGGATTTCATCAAGTCGCTATACTTTCCTTGAAAATTCGGTCGTATGTCCGGCAAAACTTTCAGCACGACAATGGTACATACCAGCATCATTCCCGCTGCGATGAAGTACATTTCGCGCCAGCCCAACACTTCGCCTACGAATCCGCTGACGACGCGCGATGCAAGTATCCCCGTCAACAGTCCCGATATGACGATGCCCACGTTGCGGCCTTTGTTTTCGGGGCGGGAGAACTACGAGGCTATCGGTACGAAGATTTGCGGTATGATGGAACATACGCCCGTGACGAGGGATGCCGCCCAAACAATATAAATGTTGGGCGCCAAGCCTATCGCTAATAAAGAAAAGATGAGCAGGCTGAAGTTGGTCAGTATGATAACCTTCCGTTGGTAGAGGTCGCCCAGTGGAATGATGAACAACAATTCCAAGGCATATCCTACCTGCGTAATCATTGCAATCAGATTGGTTTGAAACTCTGATACTCCCAAATCATCGCGCATCAGGTTCAGCAGGGGTTGGTTATAATGCAGGTTTGCCACAGAAATTCCTGCTACGATGGCGAGTGTCCAAAGTATATGTGCCGGCAGTCCGCCGTTTTCTTTCAATTCTATTTTCATGGTGCAAAGATAGCTTTTTCGGCAAGCTCAGAAAAAAGCGTTCAGAAAAAAGTTGCACGCCATTTTACCCTCACACCCTCATATTTTGTCTGTATCCTTCTATTCATCGGGAATACAGGTGTGAGGGCAAGTATGATAGCAGTGTGAGGGTAAGCGTTTACCCTCACACTGTCTCGTCCTGCTTTTGGTTGACTGGCTTCACTTCTTTGGGAGATAACAAGCATTTCAGCTCGGCTGATGCCTGATGTCAAATCGTTCAGTACCTGGTGTTTATTATGTTCATCCCTGATGTAACTTGTGTTAAGCCCCGTCATTGCTCAGCAGCTTACTGCAGTGAACTGATAAGCTTACAGTTGTGAATGGATTTGTTTACAACTGTAAGCTTATCAGTCCGCAGCAGTGAGCCCTTGATAAACATCATAGAAAAGATGAATTAACATCAGGGATGCATTCTATTTAGCTTAGGGCTGAATACGACTCAAATTAGGGAAAAAGGATGCTAAACTGTGGGGGGTGGAGGAAATAATGCTCTTAAAAGCTATCTTCTTAATCTTATTTGTGTATCAATGAAGTATAAATCTCCGTCTATGCCATAGAGTACATTGTTGGGAACGGCATCAAATACTTCATAATCTTCATTATGATACTCGTCGTAATAGTCCATTTCGAAGTCAAGTGCTTGCATATAGGTGGCTATTTCATCTTCTGTAGCTTCTCGCTCTGCCAATATATAGGGTTGTATAAGGACAGCGCAAAATTCTTGTAGGCTGTTATAAGAGAAGCCTATCATCTGGTAGGAGACATTGCCAAAGAACTTATTGTGTGCAGCAATACGAATGAAGAAGTTCTCTAAATCATCACCTGCGTACTCAAAGTTATTCAGTTTGACAGCTATATTGTCTTTATCTCCGGTATAGACTTCATTTTCTCCGCCTTTGCTTAAAAATCCCACATTTAGTTCCGGTAGAGAAATCCATAGATTATTGGAGTTGGCGAATGTTATCAATTCTTCTGTTTGCTCTCTCTTATAGCTCTCTGTTGGTTCAAGCGTTCTTGCTGCTGTCTTTTTTCTTCTAACGATATGGGCTGCTTGCTCCAAGATGCTATTGATTGACGAGTACGCTCTATCCATTGCTTGTGAAATTCGTTGATGTATTCCATAAATCTTATGATTATGAGTTTAAGGCAAAGGTAAGCATTCTCTTTAAATCACAATGATTGAGTTGCAACATTTTAAAAAATCCCCATAACTCATAGAGTTACAGGGATTATTTCTATAGTAATTATCTAAATTACTTGCTCAAAGCCTGAGCCACGTCAACAGCACAAGCCACTGTACAACCTACCATCGGGTTGTTACCAATTCCGAGGAAGCCCATCATTTCTACGTGAGCAGGAACTGATGAAGAACCGGCGAACTGAGCGTCACTGTGCATACGGCCCATTGTATCTGTCATACCGTATGAAGCCGGTCCGGCAGCCATGTTGTCCGGGTGAAGCGTACGACCCGTACCACCACCTGATGCTACTGAGAAATAAGGCTTACCGGCAAGAACACGTTCTTTCTTGTAAGTACCTGCAACCGGGTGCTGGAAACGAGTCGGGTTAGTAGAGTTACCCGTGATAGATACATCTACGCCTTCTTTCCACATGATGGCTACACCTTCGCGAACGTCATCGGCACCGTAGCATTTTACTTTGGCACGTTCACCGTCAGAGTAAGCGATTTCGCGAACGACTTTCAATTCGCTGGTGAAATAGTCAAACTGAGTCTGAACGTAAGTAAAGCCGTTGATACGGGAGATAATCTGAGCAGCATCTTTTCCAAGACCGTTCAGGATGCAACGCAACGGTTCTTTACGTACTTTGTCTGCCTTAGCGGCAATTTTGATAGCACCTTCGGCAGCAGCGAATGACTCGTGACCTGCCAGGAATGCGAAACATTTAGTTTCTTCGCGCAGCAACATGGCAGCCAGGTTACCATGACCGATACCAACCTTGCGGTCGTCGGCTACAGAACCCGGGATGCAGAACGATTGCAGACCGATACCGATAGCTTCGGCAGCTTCAGCGGCATTCTTGCAACCCTTCTTAATAGCAATGGCACAACCTACAACATAAGCCCATTTTGCATTTTCAAAACAGATAGGCTGAGTCTCTTCACACGTCTTATAAGGATCAAGTCCGGCAGCTTCGCAGATGGCGTTAGCTTCCTCGATGTCTTTGATGCCGTTAGCGTTCAAAGCTTCAATGATACCTTTGATACGACGGTCTTGACTTTCAAATTTTACTTCTCTAATCATAATTTCTTTTCCTCCTTATTTATTCGTGACGTGGATCAATATGTTTAACTGCTCCCTGCTCCGGTGTTACGCGGCCATAAGTTCCGGTTACCTTCTTCAATGCTTCGTTGGCATCCGTACCCTTCTTGATTTCGTCCATGAACTTGCCCATGTGTACGAATTCGTATCCGCAGATTTCATCGTTCTTATCCAGGAAGATATTCTTGATATAGCCTTCTGCCATTTCAAGATAACGAGGACCCTTAGCCAAAGTACCGTACAACGTACCTACCTGGCTACGCAAACCTTTACCCAAGTCTTCCAGTCCGGCACCGATAATCAGACCGCCTTCCGAGAAAGCCGACTGAGTACGTCCGTAAACAATTTGCAGGAAGAGTTCGCGCATAGCAGTATTGATTGCATCGCAAACAAGGTCAGTGTTCAGTGCTTCGAGTACTGTCTTTCCCGGAAGAATTTCAGCAGCCATAGCAGCGGAGTGAGTCATACCGGAGCAACCGATAGTCTCTACCAGTGCTTCCTGAATGATACCTTCTTTCACGTTCAAAGTCAGTTTACAAGCACCCTGCTGAGGAGCACACCAACCTACACCATGTGTCAGACCTGAAATATCAACGATTTCTTTTGATTTTACCCATTTGCCTTCTTCGGGTATGGGAGCCGGTCCGTGGTTAGGACCCTTCTTTACAACACACATGTGTTCCACTTCGTGTGAATAAGTCATAATTAGCTCTTTTTTAAGTTATAATTAAAAAAACGTAGTTTCTCTTTTCTTAAATCGCTTGCAAAGGTAGTCGTTTTCTTGGTTATTGCCAACCGTTCAATTTGACTTTTTTATTAAAAATAGATAATAAAAAGTTGTAGCTCTGCGGAATGTAAAGTAGACTTTGCAGATATTCCGTTTTTATATGTTGAAGTTTGAGAGTAAAGCACTAACTTTGCGGCATGCTTTAATACTGACAATCATGGTAGAGATAACAGATGCAGCTTTGCAGCAAGCTGCCGGCGAGGGAATGGATGCTTTCATTCAGGTGTTTACGAATGCGTACAAAGGAGTGACAGGCGGTGAACTTACTGCCGAAACGATGCCGCTGCTGACGGGCGAGCAGCACTCATTGCTGGCTTATCAGATATTTCGCGACGAGTTGATGGAGGGTGGCTTCTGCCAGTTGATACAGAACGGATACGGGGGGGTATATCTTTGCCAATCCGTTTGCCAAAGTGATGCGTTTGTGGGGAGTGGGAGATTTGAGTAAGCTGGTTTATGCCGCCAAAAAGATATATGACGATCATCGCGAGGATTTGGAACGCGAGCGCACGGATGATGAATTCATGTCTATGTATGAGCAATATGAGGCTTTCGATGAATTGGAAGACGAATTTCTTGAAAAAGAAGAGATGTATACGGCGCAGGTAGCCAGCTATGTAGACGAGCATTTGGACTTATTTGCAAAAATACTAAAGTAATCGTTGCAGTATTTTTTAAGTTTCTGCATTTACATAATGTGAAATGGAATTTATATCTTTGCAAACTCTAAAAAATAATGTTTATGAAACAAATGAAATTCTTGATGGTTGCCTTTACCTTATTAATGGGCATTTCTTTTTCTTCTTGCATGGGCGATAGCGACCCGAATGTAACTCAAACAATACCACTGAAACTTGTTGGTACTTATCCTTATACATTCCAATTTCCGAATGATGGTTTGAAGATTGTAGCTACGAATACTAGCGAATTGATGGCAAGTTCTTCAGAAAACTATAATTATGGTGATATTGTTTATATTACATTTACTTATAATACTGATGAACAACCTGTAACTGAGAATACCAAAGAGGTAAATGCAAGAGTTATCATTAATTATAATACTAGTAAAGGGACTAGCAGTGTAATGGCAGATAATAATGGTGCAGGCGAACCTTATGAAAATGCTACGATTGTGGATTTGGCATCTGGTTCCGAAGGTACGATGTATTTTGATAAGAATACTTTGATGCTTGGTGTCACCTTTTTAGCAAAGAGTGATGTTTTTAAGCACACCTTTGTATTGGTATATGATGAAAGTGCTGAGAAAGAAGATGGAATAATGAAGTTGTATTTACGTCATACAAACTCAGAAGACACTCCTACGCAGCAGAGCGCTATGTATCGGACGTTTAATATCAGTCGTTTCTTGGATGCTTTTGGCGAGACTCCTAATAAGATTAGAGTTTATGCCAATGAAACGAACAAATCCGACTCTTGCAGCTTGGATGATGCTCAGAAGGAACTTCAGTTTGTAGAAATAGAATATAAAAGTATATTTGATAAATAACTAATTGAACTACAAAGATTTATTACATATAGCAATCCAACTGATTTCCTCTCCGGCTCGTGCCTGGGAGGAAATTCGTTTGCAAGAGGATAGGCGAAAAGTATTCACTGCTTTTGTCTATCCTATGATTGGTTTATGCGGTTTGTCCGTCTTCATCGGCTCTTTGGTGGCGAAGGGGTGGGGCGGTCCGCAAAGTTTTCAATATGCCATGACGCAATGCTGCGCGGTGGCGGTATCCCTGTTTGGCGGATACTTTTTGGCAGCACATCTCATTAACGGGTTGCGTGTCCGGCTGTTTATGCAGGACAATGACATTCCTTTGGTGCAGCAGTTTTCAGGCTATGCTCTGGTAGTGCTTTTCCTGCTTAAAATCGTTATCGATGTATTGCCGGATTTTGTTATTCTGGCCCTGCTGTTACAGTTCTACATAGTCTATGTGGTGTGGGAAGGAAGCCGCGTATTGTTGGAAGTAGCAGAAAAAGACCGTTTGCGGTTCACCATTATTTCTTCTATTTTGTTAATAGCTTGTCCGACGGTGATAGAATTTGTATTCAACAAACTGACGGTAGTGCTGAATTGAGTTAGTAAGTATTTGAGTTGATGATTTATGAAACAAACTCCTGTAAATATAAAGAATAAGCGTGCCACGTTCGACTACGAACTGACCGATACCTACACGGCGGGCATCGTGCTCACGGGTACGGAAATCAAATCCATCCGCCTGGGCAAGGCAAGTCTGGTAGATACGTTCTGCTATTTTGCCAACGGCGAACTGTGGGTGAAGAATATGCACATTGCCGAATACTTCTATGGTTCGTACAATAATCACAATGCACGCCGGGAACGCAAACTCCTGCTGAACAAAAAAGAATTGGAGAAGCTGCTGCGCGGTTCCAAAGACCCTGGCTACACCATTATCCCCGTTCGCATGTTCATCAATGAAAAAGGCTTGGCAAAGGTGGTAGTAGCCCTTGCCCGAGGTAAAAAAGAGTACGATAAGCGCGAGTCTCTGCGAGAGAAAGACGATAAGCGGGATATGGCGCGGATGTTCAAACGATAATAATTTAATGTGCTAATGTGGTCAATGTGCCAATGTGCTAATTGGCTGCGCTGTGTTTAGGTAACATTCCGCATGGGCATTAGCACATTGGCACATTGACCACATTAGCATATTATACAATGAGTAAAATTGAGAGTCTGGTGCGTGAGCGCATCCTCATTCTGGACGGTGCCATGGGCACCATGATACAACAATACAACTTATCGGAAGAGGACTTCCGGGGAGAGCGTTTTGCAGAAATTCCCGGACAGATGAAAGGCAACAACGACTTGCTTTGTCTGACCCGTCCGGACGTGATACAAGACATTCACCGGAAATACCTGACAGCCGGTGCCGATATTATCGAAACCAATACATTCAGTTCCACCCGCGTCAGCATGGCGGACTACCACGTGGAGGACTACGTGCGCGAGATGAACCTTGCCGCCGTGCGCCTGGCACGCGAAGTAGCCGATGAATTTACCGCCCTCACTCCCCACAAACCGCGTTTCGTGGCAGGCTCCGTAGGACCTACCAACAAGACTTGCTCCATGAGCCCCGACGTGAACAACCCCGCTTTTCGTGCCTTGACTTATGATAAACTTGCCGATGCCTATCGCGAGCAGATGGAAGCGATGCTTGAGGGCGGAGTGGACGCTCTGCTGATAGAAACCATCTTCGACACGCTCAATGCGAAAGCCGCCATTTATGCTGCCGAGACAGCGATGCAGACTACCGGTATCCGCGTGCCGCTGATGCTTTCCGTCACCGTCTCCGATACGGGAGGACGCACCCTCTCCGGGCAGACGCTGGAAGCGTTTCTTGCCTCCGTGCAACATGCCGACATCTTCTCCGTCGGACTGAACTGCTCCTTCGGTGCCCGTCAGTTGAAGCCTTTCCTCGAACAGCTTGCCGCCCGTGCCCCCTATTATATCAGTGCCTATCCCAATGCCGGACTGCCCAACAGTCTGGGCAAGTACAACCAGACTCCTGCGGACATGGCGCACGAAGTCAAAGAGTACATCCACGAAGGGCTTGTGAATATCATCGGCGGTTGCTGCGGCACTGCCGACGCCTATATTGCCGAATATTCCGCCTTGACGACCGGTGCCGTTCCGCGCGTTCCCGTCCCTAACCCCGACAACCTCTGGCTCTCCGGACTGGAACTGCTGGAAGTGAAGCCCGAAAACAACTTTATCAACGTGGGCGAGCGTTGCAACGTTGCCGGTTCCCGCAAGTTCCTGCGGCTGATAAACGAAAAGAAATACGATGAAGCCCTGAGCATCGCCCGCCAGCAAGTAGAAGACGGGGCGCAGGTCATCGACATCAATATGGACGACGGACTGCTCGACGCGCAAGCCGAAATGACGACTTTCCTTAACCTGATAGCCTCAGAGCCCGAGATAGCCCGCGTTCCGGTGATGATAGACTCCTCCAAGTGGGACGTAATCGTTGCGGGATTGAAGTGCCTGCAAGGCAAATCCATCGTCAACTCCATTTCCCTGAAGGAGGGCGAAGAGAAGTTCCTCGAACACGCCCGCACCATTAAGCAATATGGCGCTGCTGCCGTAGTGATGGCCTTCGACGAACAAGGGCAGGCTGATACCTGCGAGCGCAAGATTGAAGTATGCCAACGTGCCTATCGCCTATTGGTCGATAAAGTCGGCTTCAACCCCCACGACATTATATTCGACCCCAACGTGCTTGCCGTAGCCACGGGCATGGACGAACACAATAATTACGCGGTCGACTTCATCAACGCCACCGGTTGGATACGTCGCAACCTGCCCGGTGCGCACGTCAGTGGAGGTGTCAGCAACCTTTCCTTCTCGTTCCGCGGAAACAACTATATCCGCGAGGCGATGCACGCCGTGTTCCTCTATTACGCCATTCGCGAGGGCATGGACATGGGAATTGTCAATCCGGCAACATCCGTACTCTATACGGATATTCCCGCCGACATTCTGGAACGGATAGAAGATGTCGTCCTCAACCGCCGTGCCGATGCTGCCGAGCGACTGATTGAAACAGCCGAACGTCTGAAAGTCGAAGCCGATGCCGCCAAAGCGTCCGGAGAGGGGGGAGCGCAGCAAGCAGCCCATTCCCAACTGGCCTGGCGCGGAAGCACCACGGTGGAAGAGCGATTGAAGTATGCATTGACTAAGGGTATCGGCGATTATCTGGAAGAAGACCTTGCCGAAGCCTTGAAGAAATATCCGAAAGCGGTAGACATTATCGAAGGCCCGTTGATGGCGGGAATGAATTATGTGGGCGACTTGTTCGGTGCCGGAAAGATGTTTCTTCCGCAGGTGGTGAAGACGGCGCGCACCATGAAGAAGGCGGTTGCCATTCTGCAACCCGTCATCGAGTCGGAGAAAGAAGAAGGCTCGGCCGCTGCCGGCAGAGTGCTGCTTGCCACGGTGAAGGGCGACGTGCACGACATCGGCAAGAATATCGTCTCCGTAGTGATGGCTTGCAATGGCTACGAGATTATCGACCTGGGTGTGATGGTGCCTGCCGAGACGATTGTGCAGCGTGCAGTCCAGGAGAAAGTGGATATGATAGGATTGAGTGGGCTGATAACCCCCTCCCTGGACGAGATGGTGCACGTTGCCATCGAGTTGGAGAAGGCAGGGCTGGATATACCTTTATTGATAGGCGGTGCCACGACTTCCCCGCTGCACACGGCCTTGAAGATTGCTCCGGTCTATCATGCTCCGGTGGTTCACCTGAAAGATGCTTCGCAGAATGCAACGGTAGCTGCCCGGCTGATGAACCCCCGCCAGAAGCAGGAATTGCTGGAAGACTTGTCTGCCAAGTATCAGCAACTGCGCGAAAAGAACCAAGAGCGACAGGTCAAGACGGTGTCGCTGGAAGAGGCGCAGAAGAATAGGTTGGAGTTGTTTTAATCAATTTTTCTTTTACCTCATCTTGTGTATAGAAATTCTTCTTATCCATAACTCTTATTATTATTTTTGTTTAAAGTATTCTTTTTCGGACGGTTTTGATTTAAATAGGCTGAAAGCCTATTATCTTATAGCCCAGGGCAACGCCCTGGGTATAT
>JAJQAY010000090.1 GCA_021203515.1 Bacteroides sp.
GGTATATAATAGGTGGTTTTTATAACATTCTATCTTTATATTTTTCGTGTGATTCTTAGTGTAGGATGATGCTGGATTTTTATAAAATCTTACATAGGTAGTTACCTACCTGTGGATTTTCCCTCTTTTATCTTTTCAATTTTGCGCCATAATCAAAAGGCGTAAAAGAATGGAAATAATTACTCTGGATCATCGGGTATATCAAGATTTGGTGACTCGAATTAATCGGATTTCCGATTATGTATTAAAAAAAGAAGTAGTACCCGCGGAAGAGCCTGAAATATGGCTGACAAGTGAGGAACTTGCCGAACTTCTTAAAATTAGTACGAGAACTCTTCAACGTATGCGGAAAGAACGAACTATTCCTTATTGTATGATACGGAGTAAATGCCTGTATCGTCTTTCCGATGTGGAAAAATGTATTGCACAACGTATTGTCAACTGTAATCCGCAGACGCTGGATGAGTTTAGAGAAGGTTATAGAGTTGATCACGAATCTACTTCCAGATGAATACTCCACTTGATACAGCCACTTTTGAAAATTGGATGCGGCAAATCATGGAACGCTTCGACCGGAACGAACAGCTTATCGCCTCCCTTACGGGCAAGGAACTCAGGGAGGTAAAATACCTTGACGGGGAACGGCTGCTCGACAATCAGGACTTGTGCGAGTTGCTCAATACGAGCAAACGCTCCATCCAGCGTTACCGCAGTTCGGGGACACTGAAATACCAGATGCTCTGGCACAAGGTGTATTATAAGGAATCGGACGTACAGGAGTTCCTGCGAACCCATTTCAAGGAGTCCGAAAGGAAAAACGGTGCGGAAAGGCAAAAGGCATGACGTCACAAACTTCCAGACGGGAGCCACAAGCTGCCACACGGTTCTTCCCCCATTGCGTGACGGTTGATAGCCGCTACTTTCGTGGGCGAAACAATTTCATTTTTAATTAAAAGCAATAAAGTATGGAACAAAAAAAGAATCAAAAGGACGTGCTGATTGTCCGGGACGAGAAGACGGGCGAAATCAGCGTCATCGCCGGGCTGAAAAAGGACGGCACGCCGAAAACGACCGCCGCTTCGGGAGCCAACCAAAAGGATTTTCTGCTGTTCGACAAGAACAGCAACCCGCTGGACAGCTTCTTAGACAACTTTTTCCGGCAATGCAAGGAGCCGAAACGCTTCGGCTTCTACCGTGTGGCGGCAGAGAACATCGAGCATGTGATAGACGTGCTTAAAGACCTGCTTAAAAATCCCGAAAAGAACCGTGACCTGCTGGAACCGCACCATGTGGACACGTCCAAGTGCGAGCAGCAGGCGCAGGCTGTACCCGAAGACATCAAACCTACCCCCGATGGGTCTAATGACAATGACCTCAACCCCTTCTGGCAAGCTGTTGAAGAACATTGATTCCCTGATGAAAAAGATTCCGAAAAACAGACACAGGAACAGGAGCAGACACAAGACGGACAATCCGCACAAGAGAAGCCCGATGAGAAAAAACACCTGATAGATGAAATCCGTATTGATTGGGCTAATCTCGAAGAACAGTACGGCATCAAACGCGAAGCGTTGGAAGCATCGGGCGATTTGGAAAAAATGCTCGGTTACGGCAAATCGGCACTCGTGACGGTCACTCCCCTTATCGCAGGGGAACGCTTCGAGATAGAAGCACGCCTATCATTCAAGGAAATGCCGGACGGCAGCATCGGCATTGTGCCCCACACCATCCGCAAGGAACCCAGACTCGACGAGAAGTTCATGGAGCATGAATTTACACCCAAAGACAAGGAGAGCCTGAAAAAGACGGGAAACATGGGGCGTGTGGTAGAGCTGGTGGACAAGGAGACGGGCGAAATTATCCCTTCCTATATCAGTATCAACCGTCAGACCAACGAGATAGAGGCTATTCCCGTGAAAGACGTGCCTGTCACCACGAGAATCGGGCAGACCGAATTTACCGAACATGAAATTGCCGAACTCGTTGCCGGGCGTGCCCTGCCCAATAAAGAAATCGTCTTGTCTGAGAAACGGAAGTTCACCGCCACGTTACAGGTGAACGTGGAACGCCGGGGCGTGGAGTTTGTGCCCAAACCCAAGCAGAACGGGCAGAACAGAAGGCAGCGCAACGGGCAGGCGACTGGACAAACGGCACAACAACCTGCCAGACCAGTTCCGACCGCACAAGCGGCAGGCGGACAAACCGCCACCGGGACGGATGGAGAACAGAAGCCGAAAGTCTATAAATTCCAATGGCTGGATGAGAACGGGAATATCCGTGCCCCGAAAACGATGGGCGGCATACCGCTCACCCAGCAGCAACAGCAGAATTTTACAGCCGGGAACGCCATTCTTGTCAAGGACATGAAACGCGACGGAAAGGGAGAACCCTTTACTGCTTACGTCAAATTCAGTTTCGAGGCGGGCAAACCGAAATATTACCGTAACAATCCCGACGTGGCACAGGAAATCACTCCCGCTTCGGAAAGCCGCACGCAGGTGGCGGTCAATACCCACGGGAATACCAATGAGGCTACCAGACATCTGAACCAACCTTTGCGGCAGGGACAAACGGCTCCTGCCAATACACAGCAACAAAGGACACAGAACCGTGCGGCAGGCGTAAGAATGTAGGCGTATGGTGGCATTTATCATTTTTATAGTCGTGATTCTGCCCTGTGCAGTCGCCCGCTGGTGGTGGCGTGCCGACTGGCAAGCCATCGAAGAGGAAAACAAGCGGTACTACAGAGGAAGGACACCACATCTATTATGACCGCAAGCTGGTTGCGGCACTCGAAAAAGAGAGGTTAAAAGCAAAATCAGTAGCAGAAGAAGAAAAATAATTATCAACCGGGGCTTAGCCCCAACCACTAAAATCCACAATAAATAAATTAAATCAGTATGAACAATCAAATTTGCATTATTGCAGAAAAACCCAGCGTGGCGAGGGAAATCGCCCGTATCGTGGGCGTAACGGAGAGAGAGGAAGGTTACCTGAAAGGTAACGGGTATTATGTGACATGGGCTTTCGGGCATCTGGTCATGCCCGCCCTACCCGAAGGGTACGGCATCAAGGGCTTCCATCGTGACAACCTGCCGATTATCCCGCCCGTGTTCACCCTTGCCCCCCCCGGCAGGTCAAGGGAGAGAAAGGCTACAAGCCCGACAGCGGCGTGGTGGCTCAAATCAAAATCATCGCCAAGCTGTTCCGTGAAAGCGATAAGATTATTGTCGCCACCGATGCGGGACGCGAGGGGGAGCTTATCTTCCGCTACCTGTACGAGTACATCGGATGTGCCACACCGTTTGACCGTCTCTGGATCAGCTCGCTGACCGACAAAGCCATCCGTTAGGGATTGGAAAACCTAAAATCCGGTGCGGAGTACGACAAACTCTATTATGCAGCCAAAGCACGCAGTGAAGCGGACTGGCTCGTGGGCATCAACGCCACGCAAGCCATCACCGTTGCCGCCGGACGGGGCACGTACTCGCTCGGACGGGTGCAGACACCCACATTGGCGATGATATGCGACCGTTATTGGGAGAACAAGCGTTTTGTTCCCGAACCTGTATTCCAGCTCCATTTATCGACCGGCGGAGCAGCGGACGGTGAGGTCGTGAAACTCTCTTCCATAGAGAAGTGGAAAGAGAAAGAGCCTGCTGAAGCCGCCTACGGCATAGCCAAAGAGTGCGGGAAGATTACCGTCACCCATGTGGAACGCAAGGAACCCGTGCAGGAAGCCCCGCTCCTGTATGATTTGACGACCTTGCAGAAAGAGGCGAACACCAAGCACGGGTTCTCTGCGGAACAGACACTCTCCATCGCCAAAAAGCTCTATGAGGCGAAGCTGATTACCTATCCCCGTACGGGCAGCCGCCATATCTCCGAAGACGTATTCGCCGAAATACCCGCATTGCTGCTCACGTTGAAGAACAACCCGGCATGGGGCGGCTATATCTCCGGCATGGGCGACCTCTCACGCCGGAGCATGGACGATACGAAGATTACCGACCACCACGCCTTACTCGTTACGGAGGTAAAGGCACGGCATCTCGGTGCGGAGGAACGGATTATCTACGATATGATTGCCGGGCGTATGCTGGAAGCCTTCGGGGAAAGATGCGTAAAAGACGTGACGACCGTTTCGGCGGATTGCGGCGGCGTGGCGTTCGGTATCAAAGGTTCCGTCATTAAGCAAGCCGGATGGCGTGGCGTGTACCGGCAGAGCGAGGAAACGGAAGAAGTGACGCTGCCCGAATGGAAAGAGGGCGATACGCTGCCCGTCAAGGGGTGTTCGCTGACCGAAGGGAAGACCAAGCCGAAACCGCTTCACACGGAGGCTACCTTACTTTCCGCCATGCAGACCTGCGGGAAGGAGCTGGAGGACGAGCAGATGCGCCAGTCGCTCAAAGAGTGCGGCATCGGTACGCCAGCCACCCGTGCGGCTATCATTGAAACGCTGTTCAGACGTGAATACATGGTGCGGCAAAAGAAATCCCTTGTTCCGACCGAAAAGGGGCTCGCGCTCCATTCGGTAGTCAAGGCGATGCGCATTGCCGACGTAACCATGACGGTCGAATGGGAAACGGCTCTCTCTCAGATCGAAGACGGCGGGATAAGTGCCGAAACGTTCCGCAAGGGCATTGAGGCGTACACCTCTCAGATTACATCGGAGCTGCTGAGTTCGGACAAGCTGTTTCCGCACAACGAAAGCGGATGCACTTGTCCCAAATGTGGGAAAGGGATGATGCAGTTCTACGGCAAGGTGGTACGTTGCGGCAATCCCGATTGCGGGTTGCCCGTCTTCCGGCAGAAAGCGGTGAAAACGCTGACGGATGCGGATATTACCGAACTGCTTACCAAAGGACGGACGGAAGTCATCAAGGGCTTCAACAGCAAGGAGGGCAAGCCGTTCAGTGCCGCCGTCGCCTTTGACGGGGATTTCAACACGGTGTTTGTGTTTCCCGATGTGAAAAACAACCGTAACTCCAGGCGAAAAAAGAAATAATGCGTATATTTACCACTGAATTTACAGGAAGTCATTCATGCTATCTGATAGTTGGTACTGATTTTACTGTGGATTTTAGTGGTGGCACTTCGGGAGGGATACCCGGAGTGCTTTCTATTTAATTGGAATTTATGATTTGTTTTAATTCTACCTTTTCATTATTCTTTGATCTTCCATAATGGTATAGAACGAAGGTGAAAAATATGACTGTAATCAAAGTTATTGGATATAACCAACTTCCATTACACGAAAATTTGTAGTTCTTCATAATGTCAAAGGATGTTAAAAACATAAGAATTAACCATATTACGGTAATATAGATACTAATAATTTGATTAATTCTTGAAACTGAAAAGCGATATGATAATGTTAATTGCCAGAAACGATTATGATTAACTATATGGGTTTTCATTAAACTACCAGTTATGTCATCTTCTAAAGAATCAATTATTTTTTCCCAATTTAGTTGCCAATGTTTACTTGCTCTATTAACAAAGAACCATCCAAGTGAAAAAATAAAACCTATTGATTCTATCAAGAATAGGTATTGTTCTTTGTCGGATATTTTTTCTGATGTAAATATTGCAAAATAACCAGCAAAAGATGTCGCAATAAAGGCCCAGAAATAGGTCGTACGTTCCAATATAACTCTATTTCAAACTTTCTTATATCATGCGCTCTTTCGAATGTTTTTTCTTTAGCTAATTTATTTGAATTTATTTTTTCATGCTTGCAGTAGTGTATATGCAAAGTTATTAATAATCCACTAAAATCCACAGAAATATGAATGATAAAAACAAATCCGCAGAGTTTTCCTATTACGGACTGTATCTGCTGAAATACCTAAGAGAGAACCATCCCGACCGTGCTTCCGACACGGATTTCATAGAAGAACGTGCCAACCATGCAGCCGATGTGTATGAACAGTCCCGTCTGGAAGGGGCTACACCGGAAGGTGCGCAGGAGCTGGCAATGGCGGCATTGCTTCAAGGCTTGCATTTTTACAAGTACAACACCGTTATCGAAGTGTTGTGGAACGAGTTTGCCGATGAAGTGCCGCCGGGCGATGCCCCTGCATTCGCCTTGACACTACTTCCCGCAATGGAAGAGGTGTTCGCCCGATACCCGCTTGCGGACGGTTTTACCTACACTGCCGGATATGACGGACTTTATACGGAACTGACGGGAACCGTCGCAATTTACCTCGAAGAGTATGGCATTTAACCGTAAAGCGAAGCTGCGGGACAACATCGAGGCGATACGGACGGTATTCACATTGGAAAAGGAAGGCGGGGCGGCTACTCCCGAAGAACGGGAGATACTCGGTCGCTACTGCGGTTTCGGCGGGTTGAAGTTCATCCTCAACCCTGCCGACAACCTGATGGACGCCGTACATTGGACGAAATCAGACCGCGAGTCGTTTCCCATGACAGCCGAGTTACACAGTCTTGTCCGTGATAACTCAAAAGATGAGAGGGAGTATAAACGCTATATGGACAGCCTGAAAAGCTCCGTCCTTACGGCGTTTTACACTCCACCCCCGAAATCGTATCGGCAATTGCCGGTACGCTCCATGAACAAGGCATTACCCCGACCGCCTGCTCGATCCGTCGGCAGGACAAGGGGTGTTTATCTCCGCTTTCGGTGCTGATGCTCCGGGAGAGGAAGTTATGGCTTTTGACAAAGACCTGCTTACGGGAAAGATACTCTCGCACCTTTACCCGGAATATAAAGTGCGTGCGGAAGGGTTCGAGCGGATTGAGAAACCCTTCATGGGCACTTTCGATGTGGTGGCATCCAACATCCCGTTCGGCGACGTGGCGGTGTTCGATCCCGAATACACGGGAGTTGCGGACAACGCCCGGCGTACCGCCGCCAAGAGCATCCACAACTACTTTTTCCTCAAAGGTCTGGATGCGGCACGTGAAGGCGGTATCGTGGCGTTCATCACTTCGGAGGGCGTATTGAGCTCCCCGAAGAACGAGCTTGTCCGCCGCTATATCGTGAAGAACGCTAATATCATGTCGGTGGTACGGCTGCCCAACAACCTGTTTACCGACCATGCCGGGACGGAAGTGGGTAGCGACCTCGTTATCCTGCAAAAGGACACGACAAAGAACCGGGAGTTGTCCGAGCAGGAAAAACGGTTTATCCGTGCAACAGACATCGGGGACGGCATCATTGAGAATGAATACACGATGAGCGTCGCCCCGCTCCCGAACACGAAAATGCAGCACGGGACAGATCCATACGGCAAACCCGCCCTGCTCACCATTCATCATGGCGGTATCCGGGCAATGGGCGAAGACCTGAAAGAGCATCTGGACATAGCCGTTTCCGCCAATCTGAATATCGACCTATATAATAGGTATAGGCAGGGTGCGCCGGAAGTGAAGCTGGAAACAGAGAAATCGGCAGCTAAGGAAACAGTTCAACCTGAACCGGAGGTGAAGCCGGAACCCGCAGCCGGGCAAAACCTCCCACGACCGGAGAAAAGAGAAGAGAAGCCGGAAATCGCCCCTCCCGTAATGGACTTGTACGACCTGTTCAATTTCAGCCAAGAAGAACGGCGGCTCGCCCAATCGGGATTGAAGAAGAAACCGACCGGAAAGAAGCCCAAACGTACCGCTCCCTCCAAACAGCGCAGTTTGTTCGACCAGCCGCAGGCGACAACTGCCAATCAAACCACCAGTATAAATAAGGTGGAGGAAGAAACCGCACGACCGACACCACCAAACGTGGATATGGAACAAGTGTATGCCGCTATGGATTGGAATACCAACCCGCCTATCAACGGCTTTTATGAGGCGATGATGGGGCCACCCCCCCCAAGCAACGGGCAGAACTGAGGGAAGGGAAAACTCTATCCGACCGTTCCGATGCGGAAAAGTCGGTGTCCCCGGTTGGTGGCGGATTGGAGGAAGAGCAACGCCGTCCGGAGGAAATAAAACAACGGGAAGAAGTGGAGAAGTTAGAGGCGGAGTTGATGAAGTCCCGTCCGTTAATGGGAAAATTGGAACCGCACCACAAAGAAGGAATGTTGGTGGCGGACGGCAATCAGGTGGAATATCTGAAAGGTGTTACCCGCTACGGGGCTACGTTCCACCCGTTGGAGCTGGACAAGGCGCAGCAAGAAAAGGCGGAGCTTTACATTACCCTGCGTGACAGCTACCAGCGGCTTTATACCCACGAGGCGGAGATGCACGAGGAAAACAAACCGGAACGTACCGCATTGAATACCGCCTACGACACATTCGTGAAGCGTTATGGCAGGCTGAATGCCAAAGCGAACGTGAAATTCCTGCTTATGGACACTTCCGGGCGTGATATGCTTTCGCTGGAACGGGTGGAAAACGGGCAGTTCATTAAGGCGGACATATTCGACCATCCCGTCGCTTTCGCCCTGAACGACATTACACACGTGGAAACACCGCATGAGGCTTTGTCCGCCTCACTGAACCGTTACGGGGCGGTGAATCTTGATTACATGGAAACACTGTGCGACAACAGCCGGGATGAATTGGTGAAAATACTGAAAGGACGTATCTTTTTCAATCCGCTTGCGTACAACTACGAGATTAAAGACCGCTTCATCGCCGGAAACGTCGTGGAGAAGTTGGAACAGGTTTCCCGTTGGGCGGCTGCCAATGAAGGGAATGAGCGTAAACCGGAGGTGGAAGAATTGCTGGCGGCACTCAGGGATGCCATGCCCCGCCCGATTACGTTCGACGAATTGGATTTCAATTTCGGTGAACGATGGATTCCGACGGGTATCTACACTGCTTATGTCAAGCACCTGTTCGGGACGGATATTTCTATCGCCTATTCGGAGAGCATCGACGAGTATTCGGTCAAATGCAAGGAAAAGAACGCCAAAATCACCGACCAGTACGCCGTGCAGGGGCAATACCGGAAATATGACGGTATAAGCCTGCTAAAAAACGCCCTTCTGAATACCGTGCCGGACATCAGCAAGAGTATCGGCAAGGATGAACACGGCAATGACATCAAGGTACGGGACAGCGAGGCGATACAGCTTGCCAACGCCAAGATTGATGAAATCCGTAACGGATTCACGGATTGGCTAAACGAACAGTCGCCCGAATTTCAAAAGCGGCTGGCAGATATGTACAATCGCAAGTTCAACTGTTTTGTGCGTCCCTCCTATAACGGTTCGCACCAGAGTTTTCCGGGATTAGACCTGAAAGCGTTAGAAAAGAAGTACGGCATCAAGGAAGTGCACCAGAGCCAAAAAGACCGCGTCTGGATGCTCAAACAGAACGGCGGCGGGATATGCGACCACGAGGTTGGGACGGGTAAAACATTGATTATGAGCCTTGCGGTGCAGGAAATGAAGCGGTTGGGATTGGCGCACAAGCCGATGATTATCGGGCTGAAAGCCAATGTAGCGGAGATAGCCGAGTGCTACCGCACGGCATATCCGAACGCCAAAATCCTCTATGCGACGGAAAAGGACTTTTCACCACAGAACCGGGTGAAGTTCTTTAACAATATCAAAAATAATGATTGGGATTGCGTCATCATGTCGCACGACCAGTTCGGAAAGATACCGCAACCGACCGACGTGCAGCAGGAGATTCTGCAAAAGGAGCTGGATTCGGTGGAAGAGAATCTGGAAGTCTTGCGGGCACAGGGCAAGGAGATGTCGAGAGGGATGCTCAAAGGATTGGAGAAGCGTAAAATCAACCTGCTCGCCAAGTTGGAAAAGGTGGAACACGCCATCAAATCCCGCACGGACGACGTGGTGGATTTCAAGCAGATGGGCATCGACCACCTGTTCATAGACGAGAGCCATCAGTTCAAAAATCTTACCTTCAACACCCGTCACGACCGGGTGGCGGGGCTGGGAAACAGCGAGGGAAGCCAAAAGGCACTCAATATGCTGTTTGCCCTGCGTACCATTCAGGAGCGCACGGGCAAGGATTTGGGGGCGACGTTCCTTTCGGGTACGACTATCAGCAATTCGCTGACGGAACTGTACCTGTTGTTCAAGTATCTCCGCCCGAAGGAGCTGGAAAGGCAGAACATCAACTGCTTCGATGCGTGGGCGGCCATCTTTGCCAAGAAGACCACCGACTTCGAGTTTTCGGTCACGAATCAGGTGATACAGAAAGAACGGTTCCGCTATTTTATCAAAGTGCCGGAGTTGGCGGCTTTCTATAATGAGATCACCGACTACCGCACGGCGGCGGATGTAGGCGTGGACAGACCGGAGAAGAACGAGATACTGCATAACATCCCGCCTACACCCGTACAGGAGGAGTTCATCAAAAAACTGATGGAGTTCGCACAAATGGGTGATGCGACGGTATTGGGACGTGAGAAACTTTCAGATTCGGAGGAAAAGGCGAAGATGCTGATTGCTACCGACTATGCTCGAAAGATGGCACTCGATATGCGCATGATTGATCAGGATAAGTACGACGACCACCCGGACAACAAGGCGAGCCACTGTGCCGCCAAGATTGCGGAATACTATAAAAAGTATGACGCACAGAAAGGCACGCAGTTCGTTTTCTCGGATCTGGGGACATACCAGCCGGGAAAGTGGAGCGTGTACAGCGAGATTAAACGTAAACTAATCGAGGATTACGGTATTCCGGCAAGCGAGATACGTTTCATTCAGGAGTGCAAGAATGAGAAGTCACGCAAGGCGGTGATAGACGCCATGAACGAAGGAAAGGTGCGGGTGTTGTTCGGCTCAACGAGTATGCTCGGAACGGGCGTGAATGCGTAGAAACGGGCGGTTGCGTTCCATCATCTCGATACGCCGTGGCGACCGTCCGACCTCTCCCAACGGGATGGACGGGCGGTGAGAAAGGGCAACGAGATTGCCAAGTTCTTTGCCGACAACAAGGTGGACGTGATTATCTATACGGTTGAAAAATCGCTGGATAGCTATAAGTTCAACCTGTTGCACTGCAAGCAGACCTTTATTTCCCAGCTAAAGAGTGGGGCGATGGGCGCACGTACCATTGACGAGGGTAGTATGGACGAGAAATCGGGCATGAACTTCTCGGAGTACATGGCTATCCTTTCCGGTAATACCGACCTGTTGGACAAGGCACGTCTGGAAAAGAAGGTTGCCGCATTGGAGAGCGAGCGCAAGAGCTTTTACAAGGACAAAAGCGGCTCGACGTGGAAATTGGAATCGCATACCAAGAAGCTGGATGAGAACAACGAGCATATCGCCAAGCTGACGGCGGACTACGAAGCCTTCACCTCACGGGCACAGACCGATGAGGACGGGTATTACCGCAATCCGGTAAAGCTGGACGGTCTGGTGGCTACCGATGCGAAAAGTGTCGGGACACGGCTACAGGAGATTGCCAAGAACGCCACGACGGGCGGTGAATACCTGCCTATCGGTGAGTTGTATGGTTTCCCTATCCTTGTGAAAACGGAAAGTTCCATCCGTGAGGGTGTGGAGGTGAAACAGAATCGCTTCTTTATCGAGGGTGCGTACAAGTACACCTACAATAACGGGCGGTTGGCAATGTCCGACCACAAAGCGGCGGCTACCAATTTCCTCAACGCACTCGACCGTATTCCGAAACTGATGGAGCAGTACAAGACGGAGAACACGAAGTTAGAGAAAGATTTACCGACGCTGCGGGAAGTAGCCGGCGGTACGTGGAAAAAGGAAGATGAGTTGAAACTACTGAAATCAGAGATGGCAGTATTGGAAAGGAGGATACGGTTAGAACTAGTCCCATTGGAAAAAAATATGGAAAAAGGGGAAACTGATATAAAACAAGAGGAATCGCCACAGATTCTTTTATCCTCTATTGAAAAACTCAAACAATCATATTCCCAACATACTTTAGCTGAACAATTCGTATCACAACCTAAAAGCTTTAGATTGTAGCAAAAAGGCTACTTCGGATTTAATACTTTGAGGTAGCCTTTCTTTATATATTGGTTAGTGGGCTTTATTAAATAAATACGGAATTGTCTGTTTTAATCTTGTGTGTACCGTAAAGACAATATTTGTCTAAT